>JABJAG010000071.1 GCA_018666195.1 Alphaproteobacteria bacterium | reverse complement strand
CGCCATCGACCGCAAGGACTGTCCCATTGACGTTGCCGGAGGCATCCGAAGCAAGGAATGTTACCACCCGCGCGACCTCGTCCATTTCGCCGAGGCGGCCAATGGGAATCTGCTGACGGAAGCCATTTTCCAGCTCTTCCGGGGTGGTGTTGTTCACCTTCGCCATATCCTCAAACAGATTGAGGATTCGTTGGCTGCGGGTGGGGCCGGGATCGACGGCGTTCACGAAGATGCCATCACCGCCGTAAATCTGGGACATGCCCTTGTTGACGGCCATGAAGGCGGCATTTACCGAAGATGCGGGCAGGGCCTGTTTTGCGGGCTCGCGGCCGAACATGCCGATCAGGTTGACGATGCGGCCGTATTTCTGTGCCTGCATGTGCGGAATGACAGCGCGGCTGAGTTTTACGGCGCCGAGAAATTTGAGCTCGAACGCGTCACGCCAGACCTGGTCATCGATGTCGTGGAAGACCCCGCCACGGGCGGCGCCGGCGGCGTTGACGAGGATATCGACCCGGTCGAACTCTTCGAGCGCAGCGGCCACAATTTTGTCGCCGGAATTTTCCTCGGTGATGTCGACGGGCAGCAGGCCAACCTTCACATCATGGGTGCTGGTGATCTCATCTGCGATGTTTTTCAGATCATCGGCGTTGCGCGCCGTGAGAAAGAGGTTTGCGCCCTCGGCCGCAAGTGCCATGGCCGAAGCTGCGCCAAGTCCCTTGTTGCCGCCCGACACGATTGCTGTCTTGCCCTCGAGGTTCATATCCATCGTGTTCTCCTGGTTCGCCGTGTGTTGTGCACAGGTCTTAGCACCGGGAGCAGTTACTTGTTAGAGAAGCACCAGAACAAGGCTTTTGACAGGCTTCTCCTTAGCTCAGGGGGATGTCGTTGTCGGTTTTGGAGGACTGATATGTCTCCGACAGTTCGTTATAGGCGGCCCGAATACGTGCGACCTGAGCCTGGCGGACGGGTTTGTCGGAATCATCAATTTCTGATGACATCGCAATCAGGTCCTTGCAGGCCCAAAAGGCATTCTCGCGCGCGTAGTTGCCGTCATCGACTTTGAAGACTTCCTGCAGAATTTTCAGGTCGTGGGGAATGTTGAAAGCATCGCGCGTGTCTTCGTAACCAAAGAAGTAATAGAAATTGTCGAAACCGGCCCATGTGATCGCCGACAGGCAGAGCGAGCAGGGTTCGTGGGTTGAGACGAAGACGCAGTCGCGTGTGGCTGGGCGGGTCTCAGCAGGCAATGCATAAAAGGCATTCAGGGTCGAGATTTCGCCGTGGTTGAGCGGGTTATCGGTCTCGTTGTTTGTTCCGGCCATCACCAGCGAAAGATCGGATTTGCGCAGGATTGCTGCCCCGAACACCTTGTTGCCGGCAGCAACACCGGCGCGGGTCAGAGGTACGACGTCATGTTCGATGACATCGAGAAGGCGTGAGCAAATATGTGTGTCGGTCATAATCTATTCCACTTGGGCGAAGTTGGAATGTGCAGAAATTTTCCAGTCATCACCGATTTTGCGAAATACGGTGAGGCGAGGTGCGCGTCGGGCGATCGCCTTTGCGTCGATGGTTTCCTCAATACGCAGGAAATAACGAACCACGAGGATGTTGTCAGCCGCGGTAACAACCATGTCGTCATAGGCGTAGTTCCGTTGTGCGTTCACTGTGCCCGCGCCACGGTTGATGTAGCCATCGCGGTCATAGCCAACGCCATTTGACCGCATGATCTGATATTCCGGCGCAAGCAGTGGCGCGACCTTGTCTGGTCCGGCAATCACCGCTTCAACGAAACCGGCCACCAGATCCCGGGCTGTGGCTGTCATGTCGGCACCGGCAGATACGGGATTTGACGCCAGTAAGCCAGATGCAAGAAATCCAGCTATGGCTGAGCGTGTGACGATCGAACGCATGAGAGTTCCTTCTGCAGCATTTCCTGTTTCAGTGAGGCTGTAGCAAGCGCATTACTAGCAACCTGCGAGCTTTTCGGTGGGGTAAGATCGCGTGTTTTCGGCAGGTGGTTTACACTCTTTCTATCGCGCTTGTTTGCGAATTAGGATGGAGTTCTGATGATCCGCTTTGCACCAAATCTTTATCACCTTTTTCTTGAGCTTCCGATCCGCGACCGGTTTGCCGCCGCCGCGAAGATGGGGTGCAGTGCGGTGGAGTGGCATTTTCCCTATGAACTGGCGAAAGACGAGCTGAAATCCCTGTTGGCCGATCACGGATTGGAGTTCACCTATTGTGTGGTGCCTGCCGATTGGGCTGGCGGCGTCATGGGGCTGGGAGCGCAACCGGGCAAGCAGGATGAATTTCGTCGCGCCGCCGATCAGGCACTGGAGTACATCCAGCATTGTGATTTCTATTCAATCAATGTTGGCGCCGGACCTGTGCCGGAGGGCGAGACCCGGGACCGTTGTGTCGAGACTTATGTCGAGAACCTGCGTCATATTGCGGATGCAGCCGGGGAGCACCGCTGCAGGTTTTTGCTGGAGCCGGTGACGGCCCATCGGATTCCGAACTGGGCAATGCAGACCATGGCGCAAGCGCGGGACATTGTGAAAATGGTGGACCGTCCCAATGTGGGGCTCGTCTACGACACGTTCCATATGCGCTATGAGGAAACCGGCACATTGTCGGGCATCATGGATGAGTATTGGCCACAGATTGGTTATGTCCAGATCGGCAATCCTCCGGGTCGCCACGAACCAGGTGTTGGGGAACTCGATCTGCTGTGGATTGCGCGCCGCGCCATAGAAAAAGGTTATGAGGGTGCCATCGGGATGGAGCTCGATCCAACGATGGATACATGGTCGAGCCTGATGTGGATGAACGAACTGGGTTACACGGTCGACCCAGCGCAACACGAGGAATTCAAATGAAATTCGTAATATCTCTGTTGGCGGCCCTGACGATTACCGTTGTCGCTGGCGTTCCGGTATCCGCTGATCTGTCTAAACCCGCGGGAAGCGTGGTCCTGACCATTGGTGGGGCCGTGTCCGAGGGCAACCGCGGTCCTTCGGACAAATTCGATGACGCCTTTCTGGCATCCCACGAGTACACGTTCGAAAACGCCGCCGCATTTGATGTGGCGATGCTGGAAAAGCTCGGCATGGTGACAACGAAGATCAAAGCTGCACCCTGGCCTAGAGCCGTCATGCTGGAGGGGCCACGCCTGCGGGATGTGCTGGCGGTCACGGGTTGGACGGGAAGTAAAATCACCACCGTTGCGCTGGATGGGTTTGCTGTGGAGATTTCAGCCAGCGATATCGCCACCCATGACTGGATATTGGCCCTCAAGGCTGATGGCGAATATCTGTCGGTTGGTGGCCGGGGGCCAGCCTGGCTGCTCTACGACGTGGACGGGGGTAAAGCGAGTGCAGAAGATGAATCTCAATGGCCCTGGGCGGTGTTCTACATTCAGGCAGAATAGTCGATTTGCATTCACTGCAATGCGGCCATGAAAGTGCTCTGGGGTACTTTCACTAAACGACTGTTTTCCACTATTCTATAATTCTGAAATTTGGCACCGTGCGCATGAAGCCACGGGTCTTAACGAAAACCGGTCGCTTTTGGCGGTCTGGATGAACATGAGTTTGGGAGAGTACGGATGGCGACGAAGAAGCGAGCATATATGGATGACCAGTCCCGCAGCGATGTGCGTGATGGCATGCGGATCGATTGGGATGTGCCCATCGAGATGGATGACGGCATTGTTCTGCGCTGTGATGTCTATCGGCCGATCAAGGCTGGCAAGTACGGCGTGATCATGACTTATGGTCCATATGGCAAGCTCCTCCACTTTGAGGATGCCTATCACGATCAGTATGAACGCATGCTCGAGGACTTCCCGGAGATCGCCGCGGGCACAAGTGAGAAATATCAGAACTGGGAGGTAGTCGACCCCGAACGCTGGGTGCCCGACAATTATGTCTGTATTCGTGTGGATGGGCGCGGTACAGGCCGATCTCCTGGCGTTATCGACATCTGGTCCCTGCGTGAAGCACAGGATTTGGCGATCTGCATCGACTGGGCGGGCGTCCAGTCCTGGTCGAATGGCAAGGTCGGCCTGAACGGTATTTCCTACTACGCCGAAAACCAGTGGCAGGCTGCAGCACTGCAGCCCAAGCACCTGGCCGCGATCTGCCCATGGGAAGGTGCAGCCGACTTCTACCGCGACATGGCCCATCACGGCGGTATCATGTGCAACGGCTTCGTTAAGGACTGGTCGGAGGCGCAGGTCTATTCGGTGCAGCATGGTAAGGGCTCCAACGGCCCGCGCTCGCGCATGAATGCTGAATGGGTTGCAGGACCAGCCACGATGACCGAGGAAGAGCTCGGCGCGAACCGGAATAACTTCTACGAAGATTGTCTCGCCCGTAAGCTCGACACCGACGAATACTGGCAGTCACGCATGCCGGACTGGGACAAAGTCAAGGTGCCCATGCTCTCCACAGCCAACTGGGGCGGGCAGGGGCTGCATCCACGCGGCAACTTCGAAGGGTTTGTACAGTCCAAGTCGAAAGACAAATGGCTCGAAGTGCATGGCATTGAGCATTGGACTCATTTCTATACCGATTACGGGATGGACCTGCAGAAGCGCTTCTTCGGATATTACCTGAAGGGCGAGAAGAACGGCTGGAACAAGCAGCCCAAGGTTCAGCTGCAGGTTCGGCATCCCGGTGAGGTTTTTGTTGAGCGCCACGAAAACGAGTGGCCTCTCAAACGAACCGAATGGACGAAGTTCTATATCAATCCAGAAGATATGAGCCTCTCGACTACGCCGCAGAAGAAGAAGGCTGAAGCCACCTATGGCGGCTTCTCGGACGGTCTGACCTTCATGACCCCGCCACTTGAAGAGG
>JABJAG010000014.1 GCA_018666195.1 Alphaproteobacteria bacterium | reverse complement strand
TTCCTGAACTCCGTGATAATCGGCTTTGGGTCGACGGCTCTTTGCATGATCCTTGGCACGGCTGCCGCCTATGCGTTTAGTCGGTTTCGGGTGCCGCTCAAGGATGATCTGCTGTTCTTTATTCTGTCGACGCGGATGATGCCGCCGATTGCTGTGGCCATCCCTATCTTCCTAATGTTCCGCAATCTGGGCCTCAACGACACCCATTTTGGCATGATCCTACTTTATACAGCGGTGAACCTGTCTCTGTCAGTTTGGCTCCTGAAAGGGTTCATCGACGAGATCCCGTTGGAGTATGAAGAGGCAGCGCTGATTGATGGCTACACGAGGTTCCAGGCATTCTATAAAGTTGTTCTGCCACAGGCCGCGACGGGTATCGCCTCCACTGCAATTTTCTGCCTGATCTTTGCGTGGAACGAATACGCTTTTGCAGTTCTCTTGACCTCGGGCGAAGCACAAACAGCGCCACCGTTCATCCCTAACATCATCGGAGTGAATGGCAAAGACTGGCCCGCTGTCGCTGCGGGCGCTACAATCTTTCTTGTCCCTGTGATGGTGTTCACTGTGCTTCTGCGCAAACACCTGCTGCGCGGCATTACCTTCGGAGCGGTACGCAAATGAACAACTTTATCAATGGCCTGCTGCGGCTTCGCCGTGGCCCTTGGGAAATGGTGGCTTCGATCCTGATAGCGTTGGGCGTCATCATGCTGATGCAACCTATCGCCATCGGGCTCTACACCTACTCCTTCCTCATAACCCTGGTTGGTACGGTGATGTTTATCATCGCCAATCACTTCCCGGAGTAGTTCATGGCGCAGATACGAATTGAAAACGTGCGTAAGGATTTCGGGGCTTTTACGGCTGTGCAATCTTCCACATTCACTATTGAAGACGGCGAGTTCTTCATGCTGCTCGGGCCTTCGGGCTGCGGCAAGACGACGACCCTGCGAATGATGGCTGGGCTAGAGCTACCTACATCAGGTGACATCTACATCGACGGCGAAGAGGTAGGCCAGAAACCTGCCAGCCAGCGTGATATTGCCTTCGTGTTCCAGTTGTTTGCGCTCTATCCGCATATGAAAGTGGGCAAGAATATCAGCTACCCGCTGCTGAGCCAAGGGATGCCCAAGGCGCAGGTGAAGAAGAAGGTCGGAGAGATTGCCGAGATCCTTGGCATCACAGACATTCTGAACAAACCTGTAGGTGGCCTGTCCGGCGGTGACCGCCAGCGCGTGGCGCTCGGGCGCGCAATCGTTCGCGACCCCAAGGCGTTCTTTATGGATGAACCACTGGGAGCGCTGGACGCTGAATTCCGCGAACACATGTCGGAGGAGCTGCGCGCGCTGCATGATCGTATGAATGCCACAACCGTTTATGTGACCCATGACCAGCTTGAGGCGATGCAGATGGGCGACAAAATTGTAGTGATGAACCACGGTGTCGTCGAACAATTTGGAGTGCCTCAAGACATCTACGACTGGCCCGCGACCAAGTTTGTGGCGCAGTTTATTGGCTCACCTCCAATGAATTTCCTCGACTTCAATGGTATGGTAGGCACCGGATCGGCCGAGGTCTATCTCAATGACGTTGCGGTCACTGTCCCGGAGGTCCGTGAAGGGACAAACGGTGGAATCACATTTGGTATCCGTCCCGAACATGTAAGGCTTGATGACGGCGCGCCCTATCGAGGCCGCGTGATTGCAACCGAATACCTTGGCACCACACAGATCGTGACGTTGGCGACGGCTAATGGCCCTGTAAAGGTGCGCTTGTCGTCGGCTGACCGTATAAATGTTGGCGACCAGACTGGACTGCAATTCGATGCGCGGACCATCACCCTGTTCAATTCAGAAACCGGCAAGGCTTTGAAGAGCGAAGCAAATATGGAGGTTTTGTTCAATGGCTGATGTCACCTTGAAAGGTGTGTCTAAATCCTTTGGCGAAGAGACCGCCTTAGACAATGTCACAATGACCGTTCCGGATGGATCTTTCGTTGTGTTGCTCGGCCCGACGGGTGCGGGCAAGACAACGACCTTGCGGATGGTGTCGGGTCTCGACAAGCCGGACACCGGATGCGTCATGATCGGCGGCCGTGACATGGCGGGGCTAATGCCCGCGCAACGCGATGTCGCGATGGTGTTCCAGCAGTATTCACTATATCCGCACCTGACCGTGCGGCAGAACCTCGAATTTCCGCTGAAATCTCCGATTCTGAAAACACCTCAGGCCGAAGTCGACCAGAAGGTAGGTGAGGTGGCAGAAGTCTTGCAAATCAGCCACAAGCTCGACAACAAGGCCACTGCCTTGTCGGGGGGCGAGATGCAGCGTGTCTCGATCGGGCGGGCGCTTGTTCGGAACCCATCGGTCTATCTGATGGACGAGCCGCTGAGTTCGCTCGATGCCAAGCTGCGATCTGATCTGCGGATAGAATTGAAAAGCATTCAGGCCAATTCGGGCGCCACGCTTCTTTACGTCACCCATGACCAAATCGAAGCGATGACCATGGCGACCCATGTCGGGGTGCTAGACCATGGCAAGCTGGTGCAATTCGGAACACCCCGCGAAATTTATGAGAACCCCGTAAGCGTGTATGTCGCTAGCCGTCTTGGCCAGCCGCGTATCAATGTGCTGCCTGCAGATGTCTTTGGTGGTGCACCCGATGGTGCGGCCTCTATTGGGTTGCGGCCGGAACATATTGTGCAGGGCGAGGGCGAGGGCAGCGTGGTGACCCGAATTGAACACTTGGGCGACCAGACCCGCCTTCACCTTGAATTCAAAGCCCACGACCTGATCACGCTAGCCGATGCTCATACAACGCTGAACGAAGGCGACGTGGTCAAAATTCGCCCAAACAAACCGTATTATTTCGACGCCAATGGCGCACGCGTGGCCTGAGGGAGGACACTATGGAACACTTTATCAACGCTAAAGAAGATATGGTCACACAGGCCATCGATGGAACGATTGCGGCATCAGGCGGTAAGCTGACGCGGCTTGACGGTTATCCCCATATCCGTGTCGTGGTGCGGTCTGACTGGGACAGATCCAAAGTCGCACTGATTTCTGGTGGAGGTTCGGGACATGAGCCTGCCCATGCAGGTTTTGTCGGTGAAGGGATGCTGACCGCTGCTGTTTGTGGCGATGTATTCGCTTCGCCCTCTGTTGATGCGGTTTTGGCAGGTATTCTTGCCGTTACGGGCCCCGCGGGCTGTTTGTTGGTCGTGAAGAACTATACAGGCGACCGCTTGAATTTTGGCCTGGCCGCCGAGAGGGCTCGAGCCTTCGGCCTGAAAGTGTCAATGGTTATTGTGGACGATGACGTGGCACTGCCGGATCTGCCTCAGGCACGCGGGGTTGCTGGAACGCTCTTCGTTCACAAGATCGCTGGTGCCATGGCTGAAAACGGCGCGAACCTTGAGGCCTGTGCTATGGCCGCAGAACGGGTCAGGAAAGCGACGCGGTCCATTGGCATGTCGCTGGATACCTGCAATGTCCCGGGTTCTCTGAAAGAGGATCGGATCCCTCTTGGGATGGCCGAACTAGGCCTTGGTATTCATGGGGAAGCGGGTGTTGAACAAGTTGCCTCAAGCGGGGCAAAAGACGCAATTGCCTTGATGACCGAGAAGCTAGCATCAGGCATGCCCAAGACCGCGCATGTTGCGTTAATCAACAACCTTGGCGGGGCCTCATTCCTTGAAATGTCGATCCTGACCGATACGCTGCTGGCATCTGACGTGGGACAGCACATCCGGCATGTAATCGGTCCTGATGCGATGATGACAGCCCTCGACATGCATGGTTTTTCGATCTCTTTGATGGAACTTGCCAACGGAGACGAAGACCTTTTGACCCAATCTGTGGGCGCGCCTGCGTGGCCCGGTTGCAACCAGGTTGTCACTCCCAAAGTTCTGCCTTTGCCAGATGGCCTGTCTCCTATTCGCGCACCCGCCTCTCAGCATGAACCGACAAAGGCTTTATTGATTGCCTGCTGCCATGTGCTGATCGCATTAGAGGCAGACTTGAACCTGCTTGATGCCAAATCGGGGGACGGCGACACGGGATCGACACTTGCGACCGCGTCTCGCGCCCTGATCGAGGCGATTGATACGCTGCCCCTTGCGGATCACACGCAGCTTTATCGGGCAATCGGGCTGGAGTTGAGCCAAACGATGGGCGGCTCATCCGGTGTGCTTTTGGCGATCTTCTTTGCTGCAGCTGGCGATGCGTCTGCGGCTGGCCTGCCGATGAAGGAAGCCTTGCAAACGGGGTTGGATCGCATGCGTCAAATTGGTGGAGCCAACCCCGGCGACCGCACTATGGTCGACGCCCTGATGCCCGCTTTACAGGAACTGGGTGGGGGTCTCGCCGCGGCCGCGGCCGCGGCCCGCAAAGGTGCAAACTACACGGCAACGATCACCTCTGCCAAAGCGGGACGTGCTAGCTACATCAACGCGGAACAGTTGGAAGGCTATATCGATCCGGGCGCTGAGGCGGTTGCTCGTTTGTTCGAACATCTGGCCAGTTGAACAAATGTTACATGAAACTCTTGACGCTTACCTCCAGCGGGTACTGTCAGATTAAACTCGCTTGAAGCGAGCCGGGTGTATTTGTAGAATCCGCGAATGACAAAACACTCCCCATTCAGGTCCTTTAAAACGAGCCCTG
>JABJAG010000070.1 GCA_018666195.1 Alphaproteobacteria bacterium | reverse complement strand
TGAATGCGGATCTCGCAACCGTGACGCCCACGCCTTCAGCGCCTGACGCAGCAACCCCCTGGGGCACCGAACGACCGTTCTCGGACGGCGTGCGAATGTTCCATGAGCGGCTGGCCGCCGCTGACTGGTCGGGGCGCGCGCCGAGCTTTGTGTTTGTGCGCGACTATGAAGACCTGCCCGACAAGGCGCCCTTCGATATCGATGCCATGGCGGAAGAAAACGACATTCCGTCATGCCGCAGCATATTCGAGGAAACGGCAACCGGGCTTGGGTTGATCTGTCTGGTGCAGACGGGTTCGGCGGGGATCAACATTCTGGTTCTGGAGCTGACGCAAGCCCCGGCCTTTCGCACCTGGTCCTATTTCGAAATCGCCACCCACAAGAAGCTTGCACGTGGTTTCGTCCTGAGACCACGCGAGATAACGATTGAACGCACACATGGTTTGCCGGCCCCGTCGAACCCCTGGCGGTTTGCTATCAACCTACTCCAGGCATTGCGCCGCAGCGATCTGGAGCGGTACCGGCCCGTGCTGGAAGACTGCCTGCGAGAGACCCCCGACTGCCGGAGCCTGACGGCTGAAAAGCTGGGCCTGAACGACACCGAGATCGATGCCATTCTAAACTCCGGGCAACCGCTGTCGGACTGGCAGGAACGGCTTGGTGTCACAGTCAAACCACCCAAGCCTGCGACGCCCCCTCGGTCCTGGCGCAATCGCCTGCGTCTGGCGGCACTGCGCCGCCTGTATGTGATGTCGTCGGAGGAAATGTACCTGATCAGCGTTCATGGCGCGGATGGTGTCGGAAAATCCACAGCCTGTGATCTGGTCGGCGGCATGTTCGCGGGCTACCCGATCGGGCTGGACGCGTTTCACCATGTGACATCGTGGAAACACAACACCGTGTCGGACACAAAAGCGGCACCCGCGAAAATCACGGCAACATCACCATCGGGGATTTCACCCCTGCGTGCGGTGCTAAAATTTGGCTACCGCGTATCGCCGGAATTCGTGCGGGACTGGTGGCGCGCCGTGACCGGCTATCACCACTATGGTCGTAGCCTGAACCGGAAAGTCTTTCAGGGGTATATTGATCACCGGATCATGATCCTCGACCGCTATGTCTATGACATGTTTCTCAAGCTCGGTATCCGCAAGGCGGCCGGACGGCTGGGCACCCTTGTCGGCTATCTTGCCTGCAAGATTATGCGCCGGCCCCTGCGCGCCATCCTGGTCGTGGACCGGCCTGAAGCTGTGATCGCGCGCAAGCAGGAACTATCTCTGCAGGAAATCGCTGACTATCAAACCTCCATGGAGGCCCTGCTCAGCCGCCTGCGCATTCCCCACACAATCATTCAGGTCGCCGGCCGCGACGCCGAGACCGTCGCCGACGAACTTGCCCGCACCATCATCAGCACCATTGGAACCGATCTTATGCAGCTGATGCGATACACGGTCGCGCCTGCGGCCCACCCAGTGAGTCCCCGATGACCGAGACACCACAACGCCGTTCGATCTTCCCGCGCCTTTCGCGCCTGATGCTGATCGTGGAAGTGCTGCACGCCGTGGCCGTTGCACGATACCTGTATTTCCATGTGCTCCGCCGTGGCACCAAAGTCGCGGACCAGAGCCATGAATCGGTGGCCGCCAACACCGTGATGCACAACATGAAAGGCGTGCGCCGGAGCATCCGTCGGGTCGGGCGATCCGCCGTGCTGATCCGGCCCTTGTCGATCATTCCGCGCCTGCAACGACGTGTGCCCGACGCCAAGGTTTTGTCCATCGGCCCCCGCTCGGAGGCCGAGTTGTTATGTCTGGCCTCCCACGGGTTTCGCTTGCGCAATGTGACCGGGGTGGATTTGCTGAGCTATTCGCCACGGATCGATATTGGTGACATGCATGCTCTGCAATATGCAGATGACAGTTTCGATGTGGTGATTGCCAGCCGGGTGCTCGGCTATAGCGATGCGCCCGAGATCGCCTGCGCCGAAATGCTGCGGGTGACCCGGCATGACGGGTATATCGCGATCAACACGGGTGACCTGCAGCCCGACAGCGCCACAAACCAGAATCTGGACTACAAGCCGGGCAGCGATCAGGTCTATTCAAGCCTGGCCGCTATCCTAGATCTGTTTGGGGACCATGTGGGGCATGTGCATTTCAGCAATGATCCTTCAGTGGAAACCGGGAAGCAGCGCGGACCGATCCTGGTGATCTTCCGCGTGACCAAAAACCAGACCGGAGCAAACTGATCGGCTCTCTCCGACAATTTGGTACTTTCATTCAGATGTTTCGCGAGCATGCAGGATGGCGGCTGCCCGCACTCTTTGCGCTGATCCTGATTGGCGGCCTGGTCGAGGCGGTCGGGATTCTCACCCTGCTGCCGTTGCTCAACGCCGCTGTGGGCGACACCGCGGACAACCCATTTGCCGCAAGTGTGGTCGATATCCTGCAGAGTGCAGGTGTTGCACCGACGATCCTCAACCTGCTGCTGGTGATCGTGGTCGCCTTCACCCTGCGCGGCCTGCTGGTATTCGTCTCGACCTATTTCATGTCGATCATCGTGGTCGATATTCGCCGCCGGGTACAGTCAGATTTGACCCGGCGCTTCGGCGAAATGGAACTCTCCTACTATGTCAACCAAACCGCGGGCTGGTTCAACAACATCCTGATCGCTGAGGTCGCTCGTTTCGTGGCTTCGATGCGCAGTTTCAGCCTGCTCTCTGTGAGTGTGATCAACGCGCTGGTGCTGTTGCCGATCGCAGTGTCGATGAAACCCGAAGTCACGCTGACGATTTTCATAGTCGGCGGATTGGTGCTGATCTCCATGCGCGGCCTGATCGGCCGCACCGCCGTCTATTCCCGTGAACAGACCCGCCTCCAGGGCCAACTGAACTCGACTTTCATTCAGCTGATCCAGTCCTTCATCTATCTCAAGGCCACAGGTTCGACGAGTTCGGCCAACCAGCATGTGATCAACTCGATCTCCAGTCTGTCACGTACCGAGTTGCGGATACGCAAGCTGGCGGCGATCATCGTTTCGGTGAAGGACCCGATCGCGGTGATCGTGCTGGCGAGCTTTATCTATTACGAAGTCGAGATACTGGGCGGCTCACTGGCTGAGGTCATCGTGGTCGCATTGGTGCTCTACCGGATGCTCACCCAGCTGGTCTCACTCGGCCCGCAGCTCCAGGTGTTCAACCAGACCATCGGCGGGGTGTTTGCGGTGCGTGAGGTGATCGCGGATATCGAGCCTCACCTCGAACCCGGTTCACATGGCGAGCAGGCCAATCTCGACCAGCCACTGACAGTCGAAAATGTCTCGTTCAGCCATGGTGACGCGGCGATCCTGCACAACCTCGACGCCGTGATCCGTCCGAACGAGACGGTCGGTGTTGTGGGCGAATCCGGATCCGGGAAAACCACCTTCTTCCATCTGCTAACCGGGATGCTGCGGCCCAATGACGGTGAAATCCGGATCGGCGACACGCCCTACCGGGATCTCGACATGGCAGCCCTGCGCAACCAGATCGGGTATGTCACCCAGGACCCGGTGATCTTTGACGGGACAGCGGCGGATAATATCTCGCTCTGGCAATGCGCGCTCGCTGATGACCTGGGCATGGAACAGGTGCGGGCAGCGGCGCGGCTGGCCCGTTGCGACGGGTTTATCTCGGAACTCGAAAACGGCTACGCCACCGAGGTCGGTGATCGCGGGGTGCGGCTATCGGGTGGCGAGCGCCAGCGCATCGCCATCGCACGCGAGCTGTACAAGAACCCGCGCTTACTGATCTTCGATGAAGCTTCCAGCGCGCTCGATGCCCATTCCGAGCAATATCTGCAGGACAGCATCGACAGCATGCATGGCGAGCGAACCGTGCTGATTATCACCCACCGGCTCGCCAGTGTGCGGGACTGTGATCGTATTTATGTGTTCTCTGACGGGAGCATCGTTGAGGAAGGGTCCTTCGAGACCCTGTTCAACACGCCCAACTCCCGCTTCCGCAGCATGTGCGCCGAACAGGGAATCACCGCATGACCTATATAGACACCGCCCGGTATTGTTCAGATCAAAGTTTGACCCCCGCAAGGACCTGACCGCGATGAAGCTTTCACATCTCGCCTTTTCGATTGGTGCCACCACCATCGCCGCACTGCTCACCACGAGCCTCGCAAGCGCCCAGACGCCCCCGGCCGAACCCTTCGACTGGCGCGACGACTGGGAACTGGCGGACGGCCTGAACATGGAGATCGACAGTGAGGGGTTCAATTTCCCTTCCCACATGCTGTTTGTCGACAAACCGGGACCCGCCCCCAAGGACCCGCTCTATTTCGTGCTGGAGCTCAAGGGCAAGATCAAGGTCGTGACCAATGACCGTTCGGTGCACACCTTCGCCAGCGATGTTCTGCCGATCCCCCAAGGCCCAAACTCGTTCGATCAGGTCGGCCTAACCGGGGTCTGCCTGGAGCCCGAGAACGGCTACGTTTTCGTAAGCTTTGCCTATCTCGATGAAACCCAGATCTACCGCAACGGTATGGCGCGCTACACGACCACCCCGGGCACCTTCGGACTTGAAGGCAGCGACCGGCTGGAATTCCTCGATGTCTTCCGTACCGAGCGTTCGGCTACGGCGCATCAGATCGGCCCGTGTCAGGTCCGCGACGGGCATGTCTATACTGCAGTGGGATATGGCGATGAGAAAGCCCAGGCGCAGAACCTGCACACCACGCTGGGTTCGATCATTCGCACCGATCTCGATTTCAATGCGCCCGACGACAATCCTTTTTTTGAGGATGACGGCAAGGCCACCGCGATCGACTACATCTGGGCCTATGGCTTCCGCAATCCGTTCGGCCTGAAGATGGTCGGCGACCGTCTCTTCGCCACCGAGAATGGTGGCGATGTAGACCGTTTCAACGAGATCGAAGAGGGAGAGAACTACCTGTGGAACGGCACCGACTGGGGCATCGGCGCCCGCGCCAGCCAGATATTTGCCCCCGCTGTGGGACTGGTCCATCTGGACTATATTGACGACGACAATGAGGTGTTCCCGGAAGACTTCCGCGGCAACTTTGTCACCGTCTCCTCCGGCACCCCCGGCGAGCTCGGCCGCAGTGTCGACGGCAAGCGAAGCCTGTTGCTGCTCAACTACGATTTCGACACCAAGCAGATGGCGGGCGTCCCCCGCGCGATCCTCAACTATCGCGGCAGCGGGATGCAGATTCCCGTCTCCGTAGGCGTGGGTCCCGACGGCCTCTACTTCCTGCCGATCCTGCCCAACGCACGGGGCGTCGTCGCTGTTTTCAAAGTGAGTATCGACGCGAATGCCGACTATCCCCATCGGATCGGTTCGGACGAAGCACCGCTGGCCCTGATCAACCGCTATGGCTGTCGCCAGTGTCACAAGATCGCTGGTGCTGGGGGCAGCTTCGGACCGGCGTTGGATGATGGCTTGCGCGACCGGCTGATCGCATCCCTCAATGAGCCGGCCTATGCAGCGCGGAGCGCTGAAGTCGACAAGCTCACCGGTGAGCCCTTTGTGAATTTCGGCGATGCCCGCCAGAACATCCTTGCGGCAAACGGTGATGAACGTGCACGGCGCTGGCTGACGACCTATTTGCAGGAACCGACCTTCGACAACCCCAAGAACCGCATGCCACGTCTGGATGTGACGGCCGCCCATGCCGCCATCATTGGCGAACACCTGATGGGACGCGCCGCCGTGACCCAGGAACCGGAATTCGGCACGCTGGACAAGATTCGCTTTTTCATGGCTGCGCAAATCCCGGAGCTGCGCTACCGCCACATGATCCTGTCATTCGGCATTGGCGGCCTGTTGGGTGGCGCTGTCCTGCTAATCCTCGTTGGCATGTTCCGACGTCGGCGCGCTGCGTAGAAGCGCAACACTTTCGGGCCCAGAAACACACCAAGATGAAAAAACCTGACCCACACTCAGACCAACGCTTTCTCCCTTACGGACGCCAGTCCGTCGATGAGGCGGATATCGCGGCCGTTGTGTCGGTACTGCGTGGCGACTGGCTGACCACAGGCCCTGCAGTAGATGCGTTTGAAACCGCGCTTTGTGAGGCCACTGGCGCCAAGCATGCGGTTGCCTGCAGCAACGGCACAGCCGCCCTCCATCTGGCATTGCTGGCCGCCAGTATTGGTCCTGGGGACAGTGTCATCGTGCCGGCCAATACGTTTCTGGCCACAGCCAACGCAGCCCGGCTGGTGGGCGCTGAAATTGTGTTTGCGGATATCGATCCAAAGAGCGGCCAGATGCTGGCCAAACATGCCGAAGCCGCATATGCACGCGCGGGCTCACAACGCGTTGCAGGTGTGATGCCGGTTTACTTTGCCGGCCAGTGCGCGGCTCCGCACGAACTCGCCAGCTTCGCCAGCACCCATGGCCTTCGCGTGATCGAAGACGCGTGCCATGCGCTCGGTACAACATACAGAACCGCCGAAGGAAATCACCAGGTCGGCAGCGCCGACCACGCCGATATGACCACCTTCTCTTTCCATCCCGTCAAAACGATCACGACAGCCGAAGGCGGCGCCATCGCCACCCGGGATGCTGACCTGGCGGACAGGCTTCGGCGTTTCCGCAACCACGGCATGACCCGTGACCCGGCACAGCTTACAAATGCAAAACTTGCCCACGCTGCCGATGGCGACGTGAACCCCTGGTATTACGAGATGGCCGAACCCGGCCTCAATTACCGGGTCAGCGACTTGCAGTGCGCATTGGGCACCAGCCAACTGAAACGTCTGCCTGCTATTGTCGATATCCGCCGCGCGCTCGTGGCGCACTATGCCAAAAAACTGGCACCGCTCGCGCCGCTGGTTCAACCGCTGGAGATTGTAAACGGGTGCAGCGCCTCCTGGCACCTACAGGTCGTTCGGATCAATTTCGCGGCGGCGGGCACGACGCGGGCCGAGGTCATGAACGCCTTGCGCGAACAAGGGGTCGGGAGCCAGGTGCATTACATCCCGGTTCCCTGGCAGCCCTACTACCGGGACCGCTATGGCGACACTGACTTCCCGGGTGCAAGCGCCTATTACGACACATGCCTCAGCCTGCCCCTGTTTGAAACACTCACCATGGCCGAGGTGGACCGGGTCGTGGACACGCTCGAATCTGTTCTTTCCGGCCCCCGGCACTAAACCCAGGTACCGAACAAAACTTCATGCGAATTCCTACAGAAAGCCTCGGAACCGTCACCGACTGGCGTGATGGTATCACTTGGAGCTCTGCCGAACTGGCCGCGCAGGCGAACCGGACCGCACGACATCTCATTGAGAGCGGCGCGGGCCGGGGAGATCGTATTGTCATCTGGCATGGTGGCAGTGGGCGATTTTTTGGAGACCTGATGGGTGTCTGGAAAATCGGCGCCTGTGCGGTTTGCCTCAACCCATCGACCACCGAGGAAGAGCTCGGACGGATCGTTGATTTCGTCAATGCCGCCGCAGTACTCGATGATGGCATCACACGGCTCGACACCACGCTCTCCGCACCGGTCCTCAATAGCGGTGCTTTTGTAAATTCTGATGATGATGTTGTGGGTGAATCCAAACTGGATGATGACGCACTAATCCTGTTTACCTCGGGCACCACCGGAACCCCCAAAGGCGTGTTGCACAGCTTCCGCTCATTGCTCGCGCGGGTCGCACTGAACCAGTTTCACATTCCGAGGTCGGTGCGCGAACGGACTCTGTCGGTCCTGCCCACCCATTTCGGACACGGTCTGATTGGCAACTGCCTGACTGTGCTACTCGACCGCCAGTCGCTGCTGCTGGCTCCAGCTACAAATCTGGATGTGTCAGGGAATCTCGGCGCCATCATCGACGAACACAGCATCACATTCATGAGTTCAGTCCCCACATTGTGGAAACGCGTTCTGGGGTCCGTGCCACCGCCGCAAAACGGCTCGCTGATGCGCGTGCATGTCGGGTCCGCACCGCTGTCTGCCGAACTTTGGAACGGCATTGCCGACTGGGCAGACACAAGAGATGTCGTCAACATGTACGGCATCACTGAAACCGCCAACTGGATCGCCGGAGCATCATTGGCGGACCATGAGGCCGCCGACGGATTGGTTGGCGACATGTGGGGCGGCACCGCTGCGGTTCTGGACACGTCTGGCGGAATCCACGCCGAAGGTGAAGGTGAGCTTCTAGTCCAGTCACCGAGCCTGATGCAGGGCTACTTCCAACTGCCCGAGCAAACCAATGCCGTGTTGCGCAATGGCTGGTTCCACACCGGCGACATTGGCCATATCGACGCCAAAGGCACCATCCGCCTGACCGGCCGCCAGAAGTATGAAATCAACCGGGGCGGTATCAAGGTGCACCCGGAAGACATCGATCTGCTGCTCGAACGCCACGACTCCGTCGGAGAAGCTTGCGCGTTTGCATTGCCCGACGAGATTGAAGGCGAGATCGTTGCCGTCGCCGTCACATCCGGTGACGGCTCTAAACTCGACCCCCGCGCGCTGCGCCGCTGGTGTGGCGAACGACTGGCGCGTGAAAAAATTCCGTCCCGCTGGTTCGTCGTTGACGAAATTCCCAAAACCGACCGGGGCAAGGTCAATCGTGACAATGTGGCCGCCTATTGTCTGGATTTGAATTCTTGAACCACCCTCTGCATTCAAGCGCGCATGTGGTGTTGCGCACGGATGCGTCCAACGCGATCGGGTTCGGGCATTTGCGACGCTGTCTCGCCATTGCTGATTTTGTCGCCCGCGCCGGAGGCAAACCTGTCTTCGCGCTTGGTGTTTTTGACGACAGCGCTCGGGACTCGGTCGAAGCGGCAGGATGGGATTGCCTCGAACTTGACGACGGCACTCTGTTTGACGCGACAACACTGCCCGGTTCGTCTTTGGTCATTTGCGACATGAGCCACCCGGCTGCTGTCGAAGACGTCGAGAAACTGCCGGGCTATATCGCGGAGCTGCAAGGCAATGGTTGCCGTGTTGTGCTGATCGATGCACCGCTCGCCATGTGTCTGGCCGCCAAGCAACCGCTCGGCGTTGACTTGCTGGTAATCCCCTATCTGGACGGGGAATTGCAGCAGGTGCAGCCCGGGCCACATGCCACCGCAGCAGGCCTGCCCTTCGCCATCGTCGACTCGGACTACAGTGACGCTGCGGCCACCGGGCGCGACATCGCTGACAATGCAAACCGTATTCTGGTGACGGCTGGCGGCAGTGATCCAACCGGCGCAACTGCCCTTTGTCTGAAAGCCCTGCACGCAATTACTGACGCTGACCTCACCATCCGTGTTGTGGTTGGTCCGGCTTTTGACCAAAAGACACGGACAGAAATACAGGCTCTGGCAGCAACCAATCGACACGACACCACTTTGCTCGACGCACCTGCCGGCCTGCTGGCTGATATGCTGTGGTGTGACCTTGCCCTGTCAGCCAGCGGCGTAACGAAATATGAACTGGCCTGCGCGGGAACACCCGCCCTGCTGTTTTCCATTGATAGTGACCTCGACGCCATGAACAGTTCTTTTCGGCAGCTCGGAACCTGTAAAGACATGGGTCAGGTGGCAGATCTGAGCCCGGACATTCTCGCCAGCGCCGTGCGCCAGATTCGGTCCGACCGTAGCCGTCGCCAAACCATGTCCGAGGCCGGGCGAGATGCCGTGGATGGGCGCGGCTGCGCACGCATGTTCGAAGCCCTTGAAGCGGCGCGCGCCGCATGACCACGCAGATGACTTCTACAGAACCAACACCGCTGTTCACCCGCAATCAGGTGATCGTTCTTTTTCTGGCCGCAGTTGCCTTGCGCCTAGCTTATCTCGGCATCGTCGTGGCGTTGGACGGGAACATCAACAACGGCAGCGATTCTGGAAAGTTCCTGCAACTCGCCGCCAACATCAACAAATTTGGTTCGCTGGTGAACTGGGATCTGGGGGTCTTCGGGCGCGACACCGGGCGGATGCCGCTTTATCCCTATCTGATTGCCGGAATTCTCGACATTGCTGGAGAACAGCGCCTGTGGGCTGTTGCGTTCATTCAAGCCTTCGTCGATGCCTCGACCGTTTTCGCGATTGGGCTGCTCGCCGGTGCCATCGACCGCCGCTGGGCCTTACCCGCCGCGATCCTTGCCTGCATCTGGGCCAGCCTCGTTATCCTGACTTCCTTCGTACTCGCCGACACCGTGTTCATGGCCTTCTTCTGCTGGGGATTGTGTGCCTGCGTCTGGGCCACCCGATCCGAGCGCAAATTATTGCTGGTCGTTGCAGCGGGACTGGCCTTCTCGCTGGCGCTGCTGACACGCCCAACGCTGATGTTCTTTCCCTATTTTCTGGTCCCCGCGCTGACCGTGCTGCTTTGGGCCCGTGGCAACCAGAGCTGGCGGCGCGCCGTCCTGCTGGCACTGGTGCCTGCCGTGATGATGTTTGCTGCTGTCGCACCGCGCGCGTCGGAAAACTACCACCAGTATGGAACTCTTGTGGTCACCACCCAATCGGGCAATCACGCGCTCGATGTTGTGGATCAGTTTATCCGACTGTGTGACCGCTGCGTGAACGAGGACATGGAAACGAAGATGCACGCGGAGGTCAAAGCCCGCCTGAAGGCCCAAAGTCGTGTAGACCAACAGAACCCGACCATTCTGGACGGAATTCGTCGGGGTGTTGCCATCGAGTATCTCAAGCAGATTCCGCTCGGAACGTTGTTCAAGGGCACAATCCTTGGTTCCGTGCGTTCCGCATTTCAATCGGGCATCTATGTCACCGGGCATCAGTTCAGGCTGGACCCAAAATTCCTGTCTACAGTCCCCGGTGATTCGTTCACGGGGAGATTATGGACTTTCGTCAAGACACTGCCTTCTGACGGGTTCCTGCTGCTCTGGGCGATAGCACAGCTGTTCGCAATCACCGCGGTGGCTCTGCAAATCAGCGGCGCGTTACGCGGTGTACACGAGCGGGAGACCCGACCCTATATCCTGTTTCTTTTGGGGATCGCCGCCTATTTCCTTGCGCTTAATGGGCCGTTCGGAAACCCGCGCTACGCCATCCCCCTGACCCCGGTATTCGTCGTGCTCGCCGCGGCAGGCATATCGGGTTTGCTGGCGCGTTGTGCTCTGAAGCGATCTTCGGTGACCGAATGACCAACAGCAGAATTATTCACGCCGCCATCAGCGCAAAGGACAAGACGACCTTCGAACGCGACGGTTACCACTTGGTGCGCCCACTGTTCTCCGAAGAGGAAGCCGCCCATTGGCGCAATCAGATTAACGCCGTATTTGATTTCCCCGCCGAGCCGGATGCCGCGGCCAAGATCGCCGGCGCAACCCACACGCTGGCGGATGGCGTGACGACAACGGAAAACTTCTGGCCCGTCATTTTCAATGAACGCCTGCTCGCCACGGTGCGGGCGCTGATCGGCAATGAAATCCGCTATACCCAGCATTCGGATTTGCACATCAACCTGCCCGGCGGCCGCTGGCATCGCGACAACGCCAATCGCGACTATGGCGTCGGCCCGGACTGGGACGAAACCGAACAGCCCTACCGTGTTGTGCGGGTGGCGATCTATCTGTCCGACCACAATGAAAGCAACTCGTCACTAGTGGTGCTACCCGGCAGTCACCGTCGGGAAACCAGGCGGGCGCGAACCGAGTATGTGATCTGGAACAAGCTTCGCGGTTTTCTGCGCCGACGGGGGCGCAATAACCTGCTGTCCCATCACTTCCTGACAACCCCCCGACATGTGCTTCGTACCCAACCGGGAGATTGCGTCATTTTTGACCAGCGCCTGATGCATGCCGGTGGTGTCATTCACGGCCCCGAACCGAAATACGCGATCTACCTGTCTTTCGGGATCGACAATCAGCATTCACGAAATCATCGCGCGTTTTTCCTCGATCGACCCACTTACAGCCCGAACCTTCCCGTGGCCTTGCGTGCACGTCTTTCGGAGAACGGACTGTTGCTCGAAGACGCGTCCGAGACTATTCAACCCTAAGCTCATTTTTGAAAGGAGCCTTCATGGCACCGAACCAACAACCGTTTTTGATCGCCGAGATCGGCATCAATCACAACGGCGACATGGC
>JABJAG010000069.1 GCA_018666195.1 Alphaproteobacteria bacterium | reverse complement strand
TCTCCACCGCGAAATGACCATGCGCATCCGCCCCCGGATGTGCCACACGCGCCATGGAGGTCACATAAATTTCATCCATATTGTCGCCACCGAAAATCACGCTTGTGATGTTTTTCACTGGCATCCCGATCCTGCGCTCCACTGTTCCATCGGGCGCGTATCGAACGAGTTCGCCGCCAGTCACCTGCGCATTCCACATGCAACCTTCAGCATCGACGGTTGATCCGTCTGCCACACCGACATCGTCTTTCGTTGTCGCGAAGACGCGCTTGTTCGAAACGCCACCGGTTTCGATATCGTAGTCATAGGCCCAGAACTCTTCCTGGAAGGTGTCTGCGAAGTAAAATGTCTTGTCGTCCGGGCTCCAGCACGGTCCGTTCGAACACACGATACCGTCATCAACCTTGGTCACGCTCAAATCCGGGTCGAGGCGATAAAGACCGCACAGCCCTTTCTCTTCCAGATCATCCATTCCGCCCGCAAAGAAACGGCCTCGACGATCGACTTTGCCATCGTTCAGGCGCGAGCGCGGCTCGTGCTCGTCGATCAGCGTGATCAGTTCCAGTTCGCCGGAATCAAAATCGAAAAAATAGAAGCCGTCGTCATTCGCAAGAACCGCATTGCCACCCTTGCGAAGCGCGATTGCACCCACATCATGGCCGAGCGACCAGTTTTCAACTTTCCCGCTCTTCGGGTCGAGACGCCAGATCGCAGGCTTTCCAACGCGCTGCCCGGTGCCATCAACCCAGTAAAAACGTCCCTCTTCAACGTCCCAGATCGGGCTTTCGCCGAGATGGTTGTCACACATCAGGACGCATTCGATCGTATAGGACATGGGCGTTCTCCTGGGACTATTCCGCTGCGAGCGCGCTGTAGCGTTCCGGGATATCAAGATTGAACAGGCGTGCTGCGTTGTAGCCAAGAATATTGCGCTTCGCTGTTTCATCTAGGAACGGCAGATCCCAGATCACCGACGGCAGGTCGAAGTCCCAATGCGGCCAGTCAGAGGCGTAGAGCATCTGAGAACTGGCGTTGACCCCTTCCATGGTCGCGGCCAGCAGGGCCTCGTTACTCCGCTCCATCGGCTGTGTCGTATAGAACATGTCGCGCATGTATTCGCTCGGAAGCTTCTTCAGCAACGGCGCTTCAGACGTTCGCATCATGTATTCATGGTCGAGGCGTTGCATCGCGAAGGACAGCCACGCAACGCCACTTTCGATCCACATGACATTGAGCTTGGGGAACCGCTCGGGAAGACCGTTGATCACCCAGTTGGTCAAATGCACCAGATTGCACAGAACAAATGAGATCGCATGCATGGAAATGAACCGGTTGAGCTGAGAAGTATATTCATCCTGCCAATTCAGATGGGTGTGGAACCCCAACACCTGGCCGGCTTCCTCCAGCATCGCGTAGAGCCGCATATATTCGTTCGCATGCACCGGCTTGTGGCGCGACGAGGTGACCAGGAAGCCGGCAACACCCGGCTTGCCAAGGAAACGTTTGACCGTCGCTTCGGCTGCTTCAGGATTGTTGAATGGAAGATAGAGCATCGCCCGGATCCGCGGATCTTCAGGCAGGATGCGTTCTACGAGCCAGCGATTGTAGGCCGTCGCCAGATGGACCTCCATCTCCGGTACCGGGTGCATACCAAGAAACAACAGCGCGTTGGGGAAGACGACCTGATAATCAAGACCCATCTGATCGATGGATTTCCGTGCCAACACCACATCGCGCGGCACGCTCGTGTCTTCAACCGGTTCCTTGAGCCCCTGCCCATGGGGAATACGTCCCCAGACGTTTTGCCATTGCAGACCCGGCGTATGGTTCAGGAAAGCTCCGCGCTTTGAACCGTCGCCGAATGCTGACGCAGCGTCGCGAACCACCGGATCTTCAACCAGATCCATGATCTCCGGCCAGGCGCCGCCATCACTGATGTGCGAATCAATATCAACAATGAACACATCATCAAAATTGCGCTGATTGGCCTGCTTGCGCGCATTGGCGAGCAGTTCGCGGCTGTCAGACCAGTCGTCAATTTGCGAATAGGTGCGTTTGTAATCATCACTCATTGTCTGAAATTCCTTCTCTCTTCACTCACGCCCGGTTCGTCCACATGGCCAGATCGAACAGGTTGAGATCAGCAGCCTGCAACAACGCTGTAACTGTCACGGCAACATCCGTCGCATTCATGACTCCGGGTTCACATACGGGAGAAAATCTCCGCCCCTCAGTGTCGACCTTCCGCGCATAGAGCCGCGCGCCCGCTGTCAGCAAAGCCTGAACCGTTTCATCCGAAACGCTGGCTGTATCGTCTAATTCCAGACGGCGCAAAGATTCTGCCAATGCGGTTTCAGCCAGTTCGGCAAGATCAGGTGCGGACATAGATATCTCCATCGCGCACAACCACCTCATACTTGGTCAGTTGCGTGCTGGATTCACCCGGATGCACACCGGTTCGAATGTTGAACTCGAAACCATGCCACGGGCAAATGATATGGACGTCCGCCTCCACAAATTCGAAGCCATGGCTTTTCTTGCCATCGTCCAGAACTTCGTTCACCCGGTTCATGACCTTGCCCTGACAGACCGGCCCGCCCATATGCGGACAATTGTTCTCCCAGGCGAAAAAGTCATCGCCCAGGCGGAACACACCGATCTCCAGATCGCCATCCGCAACCACGCGTCGATCCCTGTCAGCGATATCGCCCACTTTCGCGACAAATAGATCTGCCACGGTTACCCCCTTGGAAACATTTTGTGCTGTTCGTAACGCACTCGGAAAACTAGCGCGAAAATAGCCGTGCCCATGGACCAGCGCAAGATTTCCGATCCTGTGATCCAAAGAAACCCGCTTTCCGTATCCAAGGGCACAAACCAACTTACACTGTGGAGTTTTGAATGCCCTCGATCAAAAAGTTAGCTTCAGCCTTGCTCGTTGCCGGCGCTCTGGTCCTGTCTTCAACAGCCGCCATTGCTGGCGGCCATGGCAAAAAAGACATCGTAGATACCGCCGTTTCGAAGGAACAGTTCTCCACTCTCGTCGCAGCCGTCACAGCAGCCGGCCTTGTCGAGACCCTCAAGGGCGATGGTCCGTTTACCGTGTTCGCACCGACCAACGAAGCCTTTGCGAAACTTCCTGCTGGCACCGTTGAAAATCTCCTCAAGCCAGAGAACAAAGACCAGCTCGTTGTCGTGCTGACTTACCATGTTGTTCCCGGCAAAGTTATGTCGTCCGACATTGTTGGGAAGCAACTCAGCACGAAGACCGTCCAGGGCAGCATGGTGGATATTGATGCCACGAAGGGTGTGATGGTTGATAGCGCTATGGTGACTGCAGCCGATATCGAAACCTCGAACGGCGTCATCCACGTGATCGACAGTGTGATCCTCCCGAACTAACCCGACTTTATTGCTTCCTTTCCTCCCGGAAGCTCAATACTTGCGCCGGGCGAACACCCAGTTCGCCCGACGTTTCCCTTGAAGCAGCGAGATAAGAAACATGACGACTGACAACACAATCAAAACCGGCTCTATCGGTCCCGCCACCTGCCCGACCTGCACCTCAAAAACCCACTTCTGGCTGCAGTCCAATGGACGCGCGATGTGCCCGTGCTCAGCTCGACGCGCCTTTGATCCATCCGAACTGGATCTGGTTTCGAGCCCAAGCGACGCTGGCAATTGAGCAAGACCGAAGTCTTGGGCCCATGAGTGCTCTAGAACCTTTTGGAACCGGCCTTTCTGTGGCCGTATTTGGGGCTAGCGGGGGCATTGGCCGTGCCCTGACAGATATTTTGCAATCGGACATCTCGGTCGAAAGAGTCTATGCGCTTTCACGCACCGAGCCGGAGGGTTTGGGGGAAAAATCAACAGGCATCGCCTTCGACATGCTTGATGA
Source organism: Alphaproteobacteria bacterium (assembly GCA_018666195.1). Taxonomy (GTDB): domain Bacteria; phylum Pseudomonadota; class Alphaproteobacteria; order UBA6615; family UBA6615; genus JABJAG01. Next base: position 3,922 of record JABJAG010000069.1, on the reverse strand, counting down.
GGCTTCAATAGCAGAAGCAGCGACAGTCATTGCCAAAGCTGGCCCACTCCACCTTGCTATCATCGCCACAGGTTTTCTGCACGACGACACTGTTGGGCCTGAGAAACGCAGCCAGGACCTGAACAGCAAGAATATGGAACACCTCTTTCGCATCAACACGATAGGACCTGCACTTATCGCAAAGCATGTCTTTCCGTTGCTCGCGAAGGACCGACGATCCGTTTTCGCCGCGCTATCTGCCCGGGTAGGCAGCATCTCCGACAACAAACTCGGGGGATGGCATTGCTACCGTGCTTCGAAAGCGGCACTTAACATGGTGATTCGAACCCTCTCGATCGAGATGGCTTATCGCAACCAGCATTCGATCTGTGTCGCCCTGCACCCCGGCACAGTCGATACACAATTGTCAGAGCCCTTTCGGGGCAACCTCCCCGCTGAAAAAGTCTTCACACCTGTGGATGCGGCCACACAACTGCTTGAAGTCATGGCAGGGCTCAGCCCAAAAGACACCGGTGGTTTCTTTGCTTGGGACGGGCAGAAAATCCCTTATTAGGGTTCCAGGACACGAAAAGGACAGGAATATGACCGTCAAATACTTCACCGTTTATCTCGCAGCGCTTGTGACATTTTTGATTGTTGATGGCGTCTGGCTCGGCGTGGTCGCGCGGTCATTTTATGTACAGCAGCTTGGCCACCTGCTTCGTCCCGCACCTAATTTCGGCGTCGCAGGCATGTTCTATGTTCTTTATGTGGTCGGCGTGGTCGTGTTCGCCGTACTACCTGCTCTGGCACAGCAATCCTGGCTAACCGCAGTCTTGCTCGGCGCCTTGCTCGGCTTCATCGCCTATGGAACTTACGACCTGACCAATCTCGCAACCCTTGCGAACTGGCCCGTTCTGGTTTCCGTCGTCGATATGATCTGGGGAACAGTGCTCACAGCAACTGTCGCCTTCGCCGGCTATAGTGCTGCACGAATTATGTTCGTGGGCTCAAATCCCTAGCAGGGCCAGAACATGAAAAGGGCGGCCAACGGGCCGCCCTGATCTGCTTACAGGTTGTACTGGTAAGAATGCGGAACCCAGACATAGCTTCCGTCGTGGCGGTCAATATAGCCCACAGACGGGAACGGCATGTGAAAGCCAATCGCCGCCATCTTGCCATCCGCAACCTGCGCCAGAACACGCTGGCGCGACACGATGGCCGTGTCGGGATCATCATCCATGCCAAACTTCCATTCCGGATGCGCGATCGAAACTGCGAAATGCGCGACCGTATCGGACATGATCATCAACTCATTACTGCCGCTCTGCACGTGATAAGCCATGTGACCTGCTGAATGACCGAAGGCTTCAACCGCAGTCACACCGGAGACGATCTCGTCGCCTGGTTTCACGAAACGAGCCTGCTCACCCAGCGGCTCACATATCTTACGGAACATTTCCAGGGTTGGCGGACGATGGGCGGGAATATTCTCCCCCTTCTTCCAGTAATCGAACTCCGCTTCACCGAAAACGATTTCCGCGTTCGGGAAGGTCAGCCCGTCACCATGGGTCAGATTGGCAATGTGGTCGGGATGACAATGGGTGATCACGACAATATCAACATCCTCGCGGTCGTAACCGGCATCAGCCAGCCGTGCGTTGTAGTGACCGGCATTGGGCTGAGGTGACTTGTCACCAAACCCGGGATCAAACGCGATCAACTTTTCGCCGGTATCAACAAGCGTCGGCACGAACTGGTGCTCGAAATTGGGAAACGGAATGCGGTTCGCTTCCGCAACGGCTTCAACTTCGGCCGCACTTGCATTGGTTCCCGTAACCGGATGCAAATCGTCACGAAGCAGAAATCCTTCGAGAATGTTTGTCACGACGAAATCGCCATGATTGAACTGATAGACGGTCGGGCGCGTCATACTGGGTTTATTGGCAACCACGTTTGTTCCTCCTGCTTAAAATTAGATCGGCTGTATAGCACGTCCGGAACGCACCAAAACCACCACGCCGTCTATAAATCCATACCGAGAGCCGATTGACAATCACGCGTCAGGATTGAAACCTGTTCCCCACCAACCAAGGAACGGCGATATGACTGGACAGACCCCTTTGGAAATCCGCCCTTTTGGCACGGCACTCGGCGCGGAAATTCGTGGTGTCGACCTTTCAGCGCCGCAACCGACCGCGGTAACGGAGAAAATCCACGCGGCCTGGCTGGACAATCTGGTTCTGGTGTTTCGCAATCAGTCCCTGAACGACGACGATCTGGTGAAATTCAGCCGTCATTTCGGTGATCTGGATATGGTCCCGGGATGGGAACCTTTCTCACCTGAGGGACACCCCGAAGTCCTCGTCGTCTCCAATGTTCAGGAAGATGGCACGGCGATCGGTGTACTGGGCGACGGCGAAGCTTCATGGCACACGGATATGGCCTATATCCCAAAACCACCGCCAGCGAGCTTGCTCTACAGCCTAGAAGTCCCGGAAACAGGTGGCGATACCAGCTTCATGAACATGTATGCCGCGCTTAACACGCTGCCGGACGATCTGCGCCAAGCCATAAACGGCAAAACCCTCAATCACGATTCCAGTCATGACAGCGGCGGCAATTTGCGTCCCAACCACGACATGTTCACCAGCCTTTCCGAAGCCCCGGGCGCGCGCCACCCCATCATTCGCACACATCCGGAAACAGGGAAATCTGCTCTCTTCCTTGGTCGCCGTCTCCACACCTGGATCGTCGGAGAGGATGTCGCCCAAAGCGATGCCCTGCTCGATCGCCTCTGGGAGCACTGCACCAGTGAAGACCTGACGTACCGCCATCATTGGCAAAAGGGCGATCTGCTGATGTGGGACAACCGGGTGACCATGCACCGCCGCGAGCATTTTGATGCTGGCGCGCGACGCGTGATGCATCGCACCCAGCTCAAAGGCAATCAGGGCGTCGAAGCGGCAGCCTAGTTGTATTCCAGCTGCACGTTGCCAAGACTAGGGCTGTAGGTATAGCTCACATCCAGTCCACGCTTGTCTCCACCATCCTCACGAACGGCAAACAGTTGGACCTTGCTCTTATTGACCCGCTCATAGACCTGATAGCTGCTCCGACCGAAAGGGTCTGACCAGGGTTTCGGTCCGGTTATCCGCTTTGTGCCATCACCGAAATTGAGGTCCGCCTGCGCCTGATTTTGGGTCCGGTTGCCATCCCAAACCGAACCGTGCGAGAGCTCAACCGGAATGAAACCCACACCCGATGCAACATCAGACGCGTCATCCCAGACGTCAGCCTGTGCCAGCCTCAATGTGGCCTGTGCAATCACGAGAATGAGAAATGCGACCAGCGAATGTCGTCGTTCCATGAGGGTATCGCCTCAGGACGAGGCGCCGCGCCGGAGAATGAAGATGTAAATCAGCGCCGTTGCGAACATGATCAGGCTGTAGGTCGCAGCCGGCACAACCGCCTGACCACCATCAAACAACAGTGTTGCAACAGCGATGGCCAATGTGCCGTTCTGCAATCCGCACTCAAGTGAAATCGTGATGCGCTGGCGCGGCCCGGATGCAAAGACCCGCGCGATCACATAAGCCAGAACCATCATCAGCACGTTCAAGACCAGCGTGATCAGGCCAGCCTGGGTGAAGTACGTCACAATATTGGCGCGTTCCTGAAAAATCGCGCCGGCAAGAACCAGAATGAACAGACCGGCGGATATCTGGCGCGCGACCGGATCGATACGGATGGCAAAATTCTCAGCGTAGCGCCGCACGGCAAGGCCGATCAGGACGGGCACGGTCACAATAACAAACACGCTGATCGCGGTGCTGGTCACCGACACATCGCCAGCCTCTCCTCCCACGAATTGGGTGTATGAGAACACCACGACCACAGGAATGGTGATCACACTGAGCAAGCTGATCACAGCGGTCAGCGA
>JABJAG010000013.1 GCA_018666195.1 Alphaproteobacteria bacterium | reverse complement strand
TCGAGTAGCCAAAGATCATGTCGCGGGCCTGATCAGGCGTCACATCCTTGCCCTTGGTGCCAACCCAGGCCCCAAACTCCATTTCATAGTCCAGAAGCTCGGAAAACGGCGGCCAGGAGACATCATGGCCGGTGCCAATCACCCCAAACCGGCTGGGTTTGTAATAGACCGGCTGCTCGTACCAGATATCCGGGATGGCAAAGACCCCTTCCCGCTCAAACCGCGCCAAGGCCTCAACCGGATCAGGCTCGGCTTCCGCCTTTTTCTTGCGGAGCATGTTGTAGCCGTTGATCAGATGTTCCTCGAAACACAGAAAATCCCTAATTTGCGGGGGCAACGGAACCGGTGTGCACAATGTGATCGCTGCTGCATCAAGACCTGCTTCCGGGTTCGAAGCTGATAGAATCTCCCTTGCCCGACCCAGTGCCGTCTCTCCGCCCTCCATCAAGTGCAACATGGACGCGAAATACGGTTGGTTGTCCGCCGCTGCCAAATCAAAAACCTTGGTCTCTTCGCTGTTAAGCGCGCCGATCCGTTCTATCCCGTCCGCCGTCAAAAACGTCACCAACTTCATGAAACTCTCCGAAATTCGTTCATTTGAGACCTATTCGGCCGCAACCTGTGCCTGCGTTCGATTGGCCGTCAGAGGTTTGTGAAAGTCACCGTTTTTCATGATCGCGAGGAAGCGATCCCTGTCTTGCAAAATCTGGATATCTTTCACCGGGTCACCATCGACCAGCAGCAGGTCTGCAAAGGCACCTTTGGCGACAAGCCCGAGTTCGCCGCGCATCCCCATAAGTTCGCCGCCATGGGCAGTTGCTGCCCGAATGGCCTCAAGCGGCGAAAACCCGAAAAGGTCAACAAACATAAATAGATCACGGGCGTTCCTACCATGAGGATTCCACTTGAATCCGTAGTCTCCACCCGGCAATACACGCACGCCACGGGACTTCAGTTCAGCCATATTTACACTGACCGTTTCAATTTCTTTTTCCGCCCGTGCACGCGTGTAGTCATCGGTGGAGACACCGTAGGATTCACCCTCTTTCAGGCGGCCATATGGAAGCCCCATGGCCGGTGCCACAAACACGCTGTCCTTGCGTGCTTCGAGCATGTCCTTGGCCTCTTCATCGGCGAGTGTCGCGTGATAGATCATCTGCACGCCATTCCCGACACACATCTTCACCGCCTCCGCCGAGCGTGCATGTGCGGCAACCCGACGGTTTCTTTGATGGGCTACCTCACAAACGGCAGCAACCTCGGCATCCGTCATGGCTGTGTCCTCGGCCAGAACGTCTTTTCCTGATCCCGGTGCCGAAGGCACGATCTTGAAGATATCAACGCCGCGACGCGCAGCTTCCCGACTGGCATTGCGGAATTCTTCGGGACCATTGAGGACCAGTGAATAAGCATCTTCCTTGCCAATATCGCCAAAGCCACCCGAAACCGTCATCTGGCGGGTCGCCGCCAGCAGTCTTGGCCCGGGAATATCACCGGCATTGATCGCGTCGCGTATCGCAATATCGGTGTTGTCACGGGCCGAACTGCCGCTGAACATGCTGGTAAAGCCGTGATCAAGCATCTTGCGGGCGTTTTTCGCCGTTTCCAGCACAAGGCGTTCAGGTGTGAGGTTTGTCAGGTCACCGAGCGTCGCGGCATCCAGAAAACTCAGATGCGCATGAGCATCTGTCATGCCGGGCATCAGGGTCGCCCCGCCGCCATCCACAACATGCGCTTCGGGCGCATCAATCGCGGCTCCATCGCGCGCCACTTCGGCGATGCGGTTGCCTTTGACGAGGACCTGCCCGGAAAACGCCGGTTTGGCGGCTCCGTCGATCACCTCAACATTGATGAAAAGCGTCTCAGACATGGTTCAATCCCTCCCGATTGGAGGGTGCATTGAACGTTCCCGTCAAAGAACCTGTCAACCGGCGGGTGGCCGGAATAAACCGGGCTCAGATCTTTTGGAGTACCGCTTCCCACTCGGCGGTGACGTCGAGTGCGGGCACAAACACGGTGCGCTCCACCCGTTTGACCTCACGCGCAACCCAGCCGGCCTTGAAGCGATCCGTCAGGTCTGACGCGGATGTCAGGCGAAAATCCGGGTATTTGGCGTACATTTCCGTATCCGAAGATCCCTCCCCCATATCCAGAGCCACAAGTGTGGCTGCGACATCATCTGCGATGGTGTTGTGGAAGAAGTGTCCACCGGGTTTGAGAACACGATGCACTTCGGACACCGTTTGATTGAGAGTGTCGCCATCTGCAAACATCAGTGAGGCGCGATCTACAACGCAGTCAAATGACTGATCGGCGAACGGCAGATCCCCAAAGGGGCAATGCAAAACGTCGGCCATGAGCCCATCCCGCTCAAGGCGGGTTTCGCAAACCTCGACAGCAACATCGCTGGCATCGATACCGGTAGCGCTCATGCCAAGCCGAGCAGCAAATCGCAGGTTTGGTCCCGAGCCACACCCAAGTTCAAGAAACGAGAGCGGCCCGTTGACGTTCTTCAGCACGAACCGATGCACAAAGGACACCACATTGCTCCAGGGCTCTTCGTTGGAATCTTCCCCGCGAGCATAGATTTCGTTCCACCCCCGGGCGCTGACGGCGGTCGAATTTTGATGTTCCAGACTGGTCATTTTTGACATCAAGCGTATTCCTTGGTGAAGTCGTGGCCGCATTGCATGTGACCTGTCACGCACTAGGCAGGAAAATGGTTAATATTGGGTTGGCAGCGCGCCACAACCGCCAGCAAACGGAGAAAAACGCAGTGACCAAGAGAACCACCTATTCCGGAATTTGGCCCGTCGCCCCGACGCCGTTTCAGGACGACGGTGCGCTTGATCTTGAGGGGATGAAGCGCGTTCTCGACTGCATGATCGACCAGGGCGTGGACGGCATCTGCATCCTCGCGAATTTTTCCGAGCAGTTCCTGCTGTCCGATGCCGAACGGGAGACCCTGACCCGTCTTTGCCTTGAACATATCGCCGAGCGGGTTCCTGTCATCGTGACCTGCAGCCATTTCGCAACCGATATCGTGGTTGCGCGAGCGCAGCAGGCGGCCGCACTCGGCGCTGCCATGATCATGCTGATGCCGCCCTATCACGGTGCCCTAATGCGCGGCTCCGCGGAGCAGACATTCGCGCAGTTCGAAGCCGCAGGAACAGCCGGCATTCCGATCATGGTGCAGGACGCCCCGTTGTCCGGGGTCGAGCTACCGATCGAACTCCTCGTGCGTATGGCGCGTGAGATCGAGGCTGTCACATGTTTCAAGATTGAGTGCGCCCAGGCTGCCAACAAGCTGCGCGCGCTCATCGCAGCAGGCGGAGATGCCATCGAAGGTCCATTTGACGGCGAAGAAGGCATTACATTGCTGGCTGATCTTGACGCTGGTGCGACGGGCTGCATGACATCCGCCCTCCTCCCCGACCTCATCCGTCCGGCGATCAGCTCACACCTGGACAGCGACCGCCCCGCTGCAAAGGCCGTCTATGAACGGGTGCTGCCGCTGATCAATCACGAAAACCGGCTCTGTGGCTTCCGCGCAGCCAAGGCCGTGATGAAGGAAGGCGGCGTGATTGCGTCGGATTTCTGCCGCCATCCGATTGCGCCGCTGGCCCTGGATGTGCGCGATACTTTGTTGCGCCTCGCAGGCGACCTCAGCCCGCTGGCCCTTTCCTGGGGCAAGTGACGGGATGCTGCCGGACGGTTTGACTTTCGAACGCGCATCGCGGGACGATGTCGATACGATGGTCGATTGGGCGGCCCGAGAAGGCTGGAATCCCGGCACCCTTGATGGCGAAAGCTTCCATGCGGCTGATCCAAACGGGTTCTGGCTGGCCCGCATGGATGATCAGATGGTGGCCTGCATGTCTCTGGTCACCTACAGCGCAGATTTTGCGTTTTTGGGGTTCTATATCGCCGATCCGGCATTCCGCGGTCAGGGGATTGGATACGGGCTCTGGCAAACAGCGCTGAATACCTGTTCATCAAACACAATCGGCCTTGATGGTGTCGTCGACCAGCAGGACAACTACCAGAAGTCCGGTTTCATCCTGGCCCACCGGAATATCCGCTTTGGCGGCATCCCGGAAGGCATGGCCCCCGGATCGAATGATCTGGTCACCATGACCCCGGCGCATACGGACATGATCGCCGCCTATGACCAGAATTTGTTTCCCGCCCCCAGACGCACATTTCTCGCGCCCTGGCTAACCTCAGCGGGGCATCTGGGTGTCGTTTCCCTGACAGAAGGCGCGGTCAATGGCTACGGCGTCATTCGTCCCAGCCACGATGGCCACAAGATCGGCCCGTTATTCGCTGAAATGGCGACAACAGCAGCTAGTATCTTTGATACGCTGGTTCGTCAGTCTGGCTGCCAGACCGTTTTCATCGATCCACCGAAACCCAACGCACAAGCTATCGATTTCTATTGCAAACGCGGGCTTTCCCCGGTGTTCGAGACCGCACGTATGTATCGAGGCCCAGCGCCAGTATTGCCACTCGACCAGATCTTCGGAATCACGAGCTTCGAGCTCGGGTAATTCGCACGCAGGTTCTGGACTTGGTCCGGGTGCCCTTGTACTTTCGTCGCATATCAATCCGGAGCCTGTTGCCCGCCCGAGCCCTCATTTCACGTCGGTGAAACGCGATGTTTGCGGGTGGACAGCAGATCTCCGGAGAACCCATGATCGGGTGAACGATACAACGAACAAAATAACTTTCGGCCTCAGGGGGAACTTCCATGGCGAAACAGTCCAAAGTCATCATCTCTTGCGCGGTAACCGGCGCAATTCACACACCGACCATGTCGGATCACATTCCGATCACGCCTGATGAGATCGCACAATCTTCAATCGAAGCGGCCGAAGCCGGCGCCTCAATCATCCATCTTCATGCGCGTGACCCCGAGAACGGCAAGCCGACCCCGGACCCCGACGTGTTCATGGAGTTCCTGCCACGCATCAAGCAAAACACCGATGCTGTCGTGAACATCACGACCGGCGGTGGTCTTGGTATGACTGTCGACGAGCGCATTGCCGCTGCCGTTGTCGCAGAGCCGGAAGTCACCTCGTTCAACATGGGTTCGATGAACTTCGGCATCTTCGGTCTGGCCAATCGCTACGAGAACTGGAAGTACGACTGGGAAAAGCCGTATCTGGAGATGACCGACGATTTCATCTTCACCAACACCTTCAAGCAGATGGAATACATCATCACCGAGCTGCACGATAAGCGCGGTGTGAAGTTCGAGCACGAGTGCTACGACATCAGCCATCTCTACAACACGCATTACTTCTACT
>JABJAG010000068.1 GCA_018666195.1 Alphaproteobacteria bacterium | reverse complement strand
CACATGAACGTGGACGCCAAAATCTGCGGCATCAATGACGCAACTGCGATGCAGACTGCCGTGGCTGCGGGTGCCCGCTATGTGGGACTGGTGTTCTATCCACCCAGCCCTCGCGCGCTGACACCGGATGCTGCGGCAACACTCGCAGCGTTGATCCCCAATGAAGTTACAAAGGTCGGCCTGTTCGTCGACCCCGATGACGCACTGATCGATGCCGTCCTCTCCAAGGTGGCACTCGACATGTTGCAATTGCATGGAAGTGAGTCCCCGGCACGTTGCGTCGAACTGCGCCAACACACCGGACTTCCCGTGATGAAAGCGATCAAGGTCGCCGACCAGGATGACATCAAAGCAGCCCGCGACTATCTGGGCTCCGTCGATTGGCTGATGTTTGATGCCAAGGCTCCCAAAGACATGCCAGGTGCCCTGCCGGGCGGCAATGCGCTTTCCTTTGACTGGACGCTGCTTTCAGACCAGACATGGCCCGTACCATGGATGCTGGCCGGTGGAATCAACCCGGACAACGTGGTTGCAGCCGTGCGAGCATCTGGGGCGCAAGTCGTAGACGTATCATCCGGGGTCGAATCTGAACCCGGTCGCAAGGACCCCGCCCGTATCGAGGCGTTTCTTGCTGCTGTGAAAAACCTTTGAAGCGCGCTGTTGAGTGCGTCCCTCCTGATGTATAACCACGCCCGAAACTCATGAACGCAGAACCCAACAGCTATCGCACCGGTCCCGATGAATTCGGGCATTTTGGCATCTTTGGCGGCCGTTACGTCGCCGAGACGCTCATGCCGCTGATTCTTGAGGTCGAACAGGCCTATGAAGCGGCCAAGGCAGACCCCAGCTTCCAGGCTGAACTGGACGACTTCCTGACCCACTATGTCGGACGTCCCAGCCCGCTCTACTTCGCCGAGCGGCTGACCGAAGAATTCGGTGGCGCGAAAATCTATTTCAAACGCGACGAGCTGAACCACACAGGTGCGCACAAGATCAACAATTGCATGGGCCAGATCTTGCTGGCCCGGCGCATGGGTAAGAAACGCATCATCGCCGAGACCGGTGCCGGACAGCATGGCGTGGCAACCGCCACCGTCTGTGCACGCTTCGGTCTGGAATGCGTTGTCTATATGGGGGCAACTGATATCGAGCGTCAGGCACCGAACGTGTTTCGCATGAAACTGCTCGGCGCGAAGGTGGTTCCGGTCACCAGCGGTACGGCGACCCTGAAGGACGCGATGAACGACGCGCTGCGCGACTGGGTTTCCAATGTTGAAGATACTTACTACCTGATCGGCACTGTTGCCGGCCCGCATCCTTATCCCGCGATGGTTCGCGATTTTCAGGCGGTGATTGGCACCGAAACCCGGGAGCAGATGCTGGATGCCGAAGGGCGCCTGCCGGATTCACTGGTGGCCTGCATCGGCGGCGGCTCCAATGCCATGGGCCTGTTCTATCCCTTCCTCGACGACGCCGACGTACGGATCATCGGGGTCGAAGCCGCGGGACACGGCATCGAAAGCGGGGAACATGCTGCCTCGCTGACAGGCGGTCGCCCCGGCGTGCTGCATGGCAACCGAACCTATTTGCTGCAGGATGATGACGGGCAAATTCTCGACGCCCATTCGATTTCTGCCGGGCTGGACTATCCGGGCATTGGCCCCGAACATTCATGGCTGAATGATAGCGGGCGCGTCGAATACGTGTCCGTGCGCGATGACGAAGCTCTTGAGTCTTTCCAGCTTTGTTCGCGCCTCGAAGGAATCATTCCCGCGCTCGAGCCCTCCCATGCCCTCGCGCATGTCGGAAAAATTGCACCGGACCTGCCCGCAGATCATCTGATGGTCATGAACATGTGCGGCCGCGGTGACAAAGACGTCTTTACCGTCGCGGGCGCCCTTGGGGTAAAGCTGTGAGCCGGGGCACGACCAGCGGTCGGATCGAAGCGCGTTTTGCTGCGTTGCGTGAAGCGGGCCGCGCGGCGTTCGTACCGTTCATCATGGCAGCTGACCCGGATTATGCGACCAGCCTGGAAATCCTCAAAGGCATGCCTGAGGCCGGTGCTGACCTGATCGAGATCGGCGTGATGTATTCCGACCCGATGGCCGACGGACCGGCCATTCAGGCTGCGGGCCTGCGGGCGAAAGCTGGTGGGGCACGGGTCACCAAGACCCTCGACATGGTGCGCGACTTTCGCAAGACCAACGACACCACCCCGATCATCCTGATGGGCTACTACAACCCGGTTTATATCTACGGGGTCGAGAAGTTCCTGACAGACGCGCGCGACGCGGGTGTCGATGGATTGATCGTGGTTGATCTGCCGCCCGAGGAGGACTCCGAACTTTGCCTCCCCGCGCTGGACGCCGGGATGCACTTTATCCGACTGGCAACGCCCACAACCGACGATGAACGTATTCCTGCCGTGCTCGCAAATACATCCGGCTTTGTCTACTACGTCGCCGTCGCCGGGATCACCGGAACAAAATCAGCCGACACCAGCACCATTCACGCTGCCGTCACGCGCCTGAAAAATCACACAGAACTGCCGGTGGCTGTTGGATTCGGAATCAAGACGCCGGAACAAGCGCAGAAAGTTGCCGAGGTCGCAGACGCTGCTGTGGTGGGATCGGCCATTGTGCAGACCATCGCTGACAATCTGACACCGGAAGGCAAAGCCACGCCCGAACTGGTTGAGAAGGTCCTCGATTTCACGCGTCAACTGTCGGGCGGGGTGCACGGTGCCTCTCGTCAGGCCGCCGAATAGGGCGCGCATGGGGTCGATGTGAGCTGGCTCTCCGAATTCGTCCGCCCCAAAATCAGAGCCCTTGTCGGGAAAAACGATGTTCCCGATAACCTTTGGCACAAATGCCCTGCCTGCGAACAAATGCTCTTCCACCGTGAACTGGAAGAAAACCAGCATGTCTGCCATGCCTGCGGACATCATCTGCGGATCAATCCCAGGCAGCGCCTGGAGCTTCTTTTTGATGATGGTGCCTATACACGCATCGATCTTCCTGCCGTCACATCTGATCCGCTCAAATTTCGTGACAGCCGCCGCTATACCGACCGCCTGAAAGACGCCCAGACGAAGTCTGGCGAGCGCGAGGCGATCATCGTGGCCCATGGCACCATCAGCGGTCAGCCGGCTGTGATTGCGGCCTTTGATTTTTCATTCATGGGCGGCTCCATGGGTCAGGCCGTGGGCGCCGGGCTGCTGACAGCCGCAGACACAGCTCTTGCACAGAACGCGGCATTGATCGCGATCCCGGCTTCGGGTGGCGCGCGAATGCAGGAAGGCATGCTGAGCCTCGTACAGATGCCCCGCACGGTGATTGCCGTCGACCGTGTCCGCGAAGCCGGCCTGCCCTATGTCGTGCTGCTGACGGATCCGACCACCGGCGGCGTGTCCGCGTCCTTTGCCATGCTGGGAGACATCCAGATTGCCGAACCCGGGGCGACCATTGGCTTTGCCGGCAAACGTGTCATTCAGGACACGGTCCGCGAGGAATTGCCCGAAGGCTTTCAGACCGCCGAATATCTGCGCGAACACGGCATGGTCGACATGGTCGTGCCCCGCGCAGAACTTCCCGCGATGCTGGGTCGGTTGCTTTCACTGTTGCGCGAGAAGCAGGCCTCGGACGGTTCTCCTCAGGTTATGATCCCCGCGCCCGCCAGCTCCGATGGCGACTGAATCCAGCCCCGACACCGCGCAGGCCATCAACACCCTTCTCGCGCGCTTCGTCCGATACCACCCGGACCGGATCGAGCTGTCGCTGGACCGGATGTGTCGCCTGCTATCGGATCTGGGTGATCCACACACCAAGCTTCCACCGGTGATCCATATCGCCGGCACCAACGGCAAAGGTTCCACGGCCGCATTCCTGAGGACTGCCCTCGAGGCATCGGGGAAAACAGTCAGCGCCTACACCTCCCCGCACCTGATTCGCTTTGCAGAACGCTACCGTATCGCCGGAGCGGTGCTTGCGGATTCCGAACTGCTGGCCCTGTTCGAGGAAATCGAGGAACGCAACGCAGGCCAATCGATCACCGAATTCGAGATCACAACGGCGGCCGCCTTCCTCGCGATATCCCGGGCCGAAGCCGATATCGCGATACTCGAAGTCGGTCTGGGCGGGCGTTGTGATGCGACAAATGTGGTCGAACGACCCCTTGCGACCATCATCACCCGTGTCGCCATGGATCACATGAATTTCCTGGGCGACACGCTGCGCGACATTGCCGGCGAAAAGGCCGCCATCCAGAAACCCGACGTGCCCTCGATCATCGGCCCCCAGGACAAGGCCGCGATGGACATGATCGCAGCCGCCGCCACATCCACTGGCGCGCCGCTGTATCGGGCCGGGTTTGAATGGTCGATCACACCCGACAATCAGGGCAACGGCGGAACCTATCACCGCGGCGAACGGGATATGTCGTTGCCACCTCCCGCGCTTCCTGGTCGCCACCAACTCGACAACGCAGCCACAGCAGCTGCATGCCTTGATATTTGCGGCCTGTCGGGTGTGACCGACGAAACGATCGCAGCTGGATTACGTGAAGCACGCTGGCCCGGTCGTCTGGAAAAGATCACGCAAGGCCCATTTGCCAGTCAATTGCCAGAAAGCTGGCAGCTCTGGTGCGACGCCGCTCACAACCCCTCAGGTGCGGCGGCGGCGGCGGCCATGTTTCGGGAACTGGCGACCGCAAACCCACGCCATCTGCATCTCGTCCTCGCCATGCAGAACGACAAGAACTGCGAGGGATTCCTTGCACCCTTTCAAGGTCTGGCCACGAGTGTGACCACAATCCCGTTGCCGGACGAACCACGGATGCACGCAGCCTCGAAACTGGCAGAAATCGCCCAAACATCAGGATTCAGCAGTGCACATCGCGAGTCTCTTCCTGCTGCCCTGCGCTCGATTGTGTCCAACCACAGTCCGGGACACATACTGATCACCGGATCTCATCTGCTGGTGGGTTTGGCACTTTCATTGCACAATTCAGCACCGTTGGACCGATAGCGCTTCGCGCACTATCTTTGGCAGGAACGGATCACAGGACCCGGTGAATTCCGGGTCGGGAAAGGCGTTGCACTCATGGCCACACCCGTACTCGAAGCTCTGCTGGAACGCGGCGACAGCGCGCCCAACTTCTTTCTGCCCGACCAGCGCGATGTCATCATCAGTCTGGCCGACAAGGCGCGCGGCGGTCCGTTGTTTGTGCTGTTTTTCCCCACCCAGAAAGACCCCGGCGCATTGGCCGAATATCAGGCGATGGTCGCCGCGGCACCATCCATGCTCGAAGCGGGTGCACATCTGTTTGCCATTTGTGCCGACCCGATCCCGCTGGTGCAAAAACTCACTCAGGACCCGGAACCGGGCTTTTTCGTTCTGTCCGACGCCGACAAGAAAGCGGCAACCCGATTTGGTGCTCGCGGCAAACTCATCGGCCTTGTCTTTGGGCCCGATCAACGCGTGCACAGCGTGCTGCGACCCGGTGATACCCCCATTGCACAACGTGCAAGCGAAGTGATCGCCGCCATCGGCAAGGCGACACCTTTTCCGGCCTCGCTTCACCCACCCATCCTGGTGTTGCCAGACGTGTTCTCACCCGATTTCTGCACATGGCTGATCGATCAATTCGAAACCCGGGGCAATGAACCATCGGGAACCTTGCGCGTCAGCGAAGGCAAGATGGTTCACGACACCAGCGGTCAGAACAAACGTCGCCGCGATCACCACGTCGTCGACAAGGACTTGCTGGACGCGATCGGCAGTCGGATCGAACGCCGGGTTCTGCCGGAAATCCAGCGCGCGTTTCATTGTCCCATTCGGTTTGTCGAAGAATTCAAGATCGTCCGCTACGACGCCGAGCCGGGTGGGTTCTTCCGCCCGCATCGTGACAACACGACCATGGGAACAGCCCACCGACGTTTTGCCATGACGTTGAACCTCAACACCGAGGACCATGAAGGCGGGGAATTGCGGTTCCCCGAATACGGGCAAGCGAGCTAGGGACCAGCGACCGGTGAGGCTGCAATTTTCTCCTGCAACCTGCTGCATGAGGCGACCGATGTCACAAAAGGCAGCCGGTATGTGTTGCTGTCATTCATGTATGACGAGTCCGGCCGTCAGATCATGGAAAAGATGCAGCAGTCCCGGAAACAGGCGAATTCCCAATAAAAAACCCCGCCAGAAGCGGGGTTTTCCTTGGGACTGGTGTTCGGTCTAGAGAACCGAATCAACCCAATCATAAATCTGGCTCTTGGGCAGGCTACCCACCTTCATCGATGCAACCTGACCATCCTTGAACAGAAGCAGGGTCGGGATACCGCGGACGCCATATTTGGACGGGGTCATCGGGTTGTCATCGATGTTCAGCTTGGCCACAACGATGGCGCCATCCTTGTCATTGGAGAGCTCCTCAAGGGTCGGCCCGATCTGCTTGCAGGGTCCACACCACTCAGCCCAAAAGTCGACAAGCACGGGCTTGTCAGACTGCAAAACATCGGCTTCGAAGGAGTCATCGGTAATCGCTTTGGACGGCATGTTCAGCCTCTTTTCATTGATGGAATCAAATGCGGTGGTCCCGCACGCAAAATATGTTCAACTCCAAACGTAGGTTTGCATCTGTGTCGCGTCAAGAAACCCTGTGCCCCAAAGCATCACACCGTCGTGCTTTGTCCCGGTGGATGGGAATCGAGCAGGGAACCCGGCAATTCCATCAATCGGACAGCATCCGTCCAGAGCAAATAGGCTTTGACCGCATGGTCCGGCCAGGCTTCCTGAATGATGTGTCGATACGCAGCCATCTGCCGTAGATAGACCGGCGCCACGCTCTCTGGCGTTTCCGGCGGTGGGCGGTTGGATTTGTAGTCGACAATGGACACCACGCCGTTCTGAACCAGAAGACGGTCGATCTGGCCCGAGATCACGTGAACCAATCCATCATCCCGCCTCACCACGCCCGTGACGGCAGCTTCTGCGACACTTCCCGGACCAAACAGATGTGAAAAATCGGCATGTCCCAGAACGCCGAGAACTTCGTCCGAAATGGCTTTTTGACTGCCTTCATCAAGGTCAAAGACCGGGCGCGCCAGATATCGTGCGGCGGCGGCTGATCGCTGGGCCGAATCGAGTTCCGGCAACCATTGCAGAAGACTGTGGAGAATATTACCGCGCACAAACCGTTGCTGGTCACCAGCCATATCAATGGGTGCACGCACCGGCGGGTCAGCCCCCGGATCGGATGGTGCAAGGGGACGCGGAGGGCTGGGCTCCGCCGGTGCGCCTTGCCGGGCCCATGCGGGCAATGATGCAACAATTGTTTGCGAGGTTTGCTCGGGCTCGGTGACCGGACCGCGTTGTTCTGCGCGCAATCGCAGCGCGTTCGGCTCCTCGAACCCTGCCGCCTGCAGCAAGGGCAGCTCAACGGACTGGGCAATCGTCTCCATCGCATCACTGACCAGCGCGTACCAGGAGGCCTCCCCGGGCGCATTCCAGCCGCACACATATAGCCGTTCTTCAGCGCGGGTCATCGCGACGTAGAGCAACCGCCGGTATTCTTCATCCCGTCGCTGGCGCACCCGTTCGCGCAGTTCCAGGGTCATGGAATCCGCATCTTCCTTCCGCGGCAACCAGAGAAAGAACGGCACGCGCCCTTCATCGTACCAGAGCAGGTTCGGCAGATTGCGCGGCAGACGTGTGGTGTCGGGCAAGAAGACAATCGGTGCTTCAAGACCTTTCGCGCCATGTACCGTCATCACGCGCACGGCACCTCCGGTCTGATCCAGGTCACGTTTGACCTCGGCTTCTCCGGCGACCACCCAGTGCAAAAACGCCTGCATGGATGGCGTGTGGGAAGCCTCGAATGTAAGCGCAAGCGAAAGAAACTCATCCACCGGATCGGCTGCATCAGGCCCCAGCCGCGCGAAAATCCGTTCGCGACCCCCGCGCGACAACAGCCCTGCAAACAACTCATATGGGCGTTCCAAATCGACCCGGCGCAACATATCCGCAAGATAAGCGGCGGCGGCCTCAAAGGCTGGGTTCTCATCGCGACGCGCCAGCAAGGTTTGCCAGAGCGAACGCGCACCACGTGCATGCGCGAGCGCGAACAACGCATCCTCGTCCAGCCCCAACAACGGCGTTTTCAGAACCGTCGCCAGGGTCAGGTCATCCTCGGGCAACAGCAAAAACGCACCCAGCGCGAGCAGATCCATCACCGCGATCTGCTCGGTCAGGACCATGCGATCAACGCCGGCCACACTGACCTTGCGAGCTTTCAGTGCGCGCACCAGCGCTTCCACAAACGCCCCGCGTTGCCGTACGAGCACAAGAATATCGTCTTCACGGATCGGCCGTCCCTGGCTTTCCAGCATCTCGCCGGAATCCAGCCAGTCGCCGATCTGGGCAGCGATCAGATCGGCCAATTTCTCCATCGCACCCGGCAGCGAGACCGGATCCACCGGCGGCTTCCAGGCTTCGGGCTCTTCCGGCTTATCGGTCACAATCGCCGGCCAGACCTCGACCTGGCCCGCATCCACATCCCGGAGAGCGGTGTGCCGCAAGCTGGTTTCTGCATCGACCACGCCGGCAGCGGCTGCCGGGCTTTCAAATACCTTGTCGACGACCTCAAGAATGGGGCGCGCGGAGCGGAACGAAAAGTTCAGGTCAACATCCGACCACCGTCGCCCTGCTGCATCGGCACGGGATTCCAGATAGGCCCGCATCTCACCAAAGCGGCGCGGTTCGGCCCCCTGAAAACTGTAGATCGACTGTTTGACATCCCCCACAGCAAAAACGCTACGCTCGGGCAGGCCCAGACCTTCGGTGATTTCATCGCGCGCGCTGATGCCGTCAAAGAATTCACCCACCAGCGCACCCACCACCGCCCACTGCTCGGGATTGGTATCCTGAGCTTCGTCAATCAGGAGATGGTCGACACCACCATCCAGTTTGAACAGCACCCAGGCCGCAGCGCCCTCTCCGCGCAACAAATCCCGGGTTTTGGCGATCAGGTCATCATAATCGAGGCGCCCCTGGGCCACTTTGCGGGCTTCGTATCTGGCGATCAGCGCGGCTGCAACCTGCATCAATGCGGTGTTAGCGACCAGCAGGCTTGCCTTGCGAGCAACATCGCGTAGCTCGAGCAGACGCGCGGCCTCCGCCCCAAGAACTTCCGCCGCATCGGGCACCAGTTTGAGGACCGGCTTGGTCACCAGCGTTTTGCGTACCGCACCAGTCGTCTTGGCGATGAATGCTTCGGTATAGGCTTCAAGACCGGCGGCACGGCCCGCAACGTCTGCGGCAAGCCAGTCACCGATGACACGTCCACGGGCCTGATCACCCTTCGACCCATCAACGAGCGCCAGAACCACACGCCGGAGGTCGGCCCCTTCAAACGCATCATCATGGCAAGCGGCCTGAACAACGTCGGCTTCGGTGGTTCCGGGCGCAATCCCGAGAAAGGTTCCGATCCCGGCGGCCACGCCGTCTACATCGCCGGCTTCGCGCAACAAATCCGCGAATTTGCCCCGCGCCCGGGCAACATCACCGAGAAGTTCGGGAAAGCGCATCTCGTGCACTCGCGCGGCCACCTCTGCCACCGCACCATGCAGCGATGCTGCTTCGTCACTTGCCATCGCCAAAAGATCAGCTTTCGCCGCATCGAGCATTTCAGCGGCGTCGCGCTCTTCCATCACCTGGAAATGCGGCACGACGCGGGCCTCCAGCGGAAAACGGCGAAGAATGGACTGGCACAGGGAATGGATCGTCATGATCTTCATCCCGCCGGGCGCCTCAAGCACCCGCGCAAACAACCGACGAGCCTGAACGAGCGCCGCGTCATCCTGAGGTGCCCCAAACAGCTCCTCGAGATTTTCATGCAATGCCGTGTCGTCGGCGACAGTCCAGCTGCCAAGCTCATCACTGATGCGGCGGGACATTTCTGCCGCGGCAGCCTTGGTAAAGGTCAGGCACAGAATGCGTTCCGGGCGCACACCGGCCATCAACAGGCGCAGCACCCGGT
>JABJAG010000067.1 GCA_018666195.1 Alphaproteobacteria bacterium | reverse complement strand
CTCGGACCGGGCGGCCTCTATGGCGAAATCGGACGCGCCCAGGCGCTGCAGGCACGCGCTGCGGGAATCAACCCGACCACCGATATGAACCCGGTCCTGCTCAAGCCACAAACCGATATCGGGGCTCAAGTGGTCGTTGATGGGCGGGTGATCGGAAACGCCGAAGCTCGCGCCTATCACAAGATGAAGCCCGATCTTTTGGCAGCCGTTCTGGCTGCCTATCACCGGCTTTCCGAAGATGCCGAGTTGATCCTTGTGGAGGGTGCCGGGAGTCCGGCAGAGATGAATTTGCGCGCAGGCGACATTGCCAATATGGGTTTTGCCGAAGCAGCGGATATTCCTGTAGCGCTGGTCGGGGACATCGAGCGCGGAGGTGTAATCGCCGCGCTGGTCGGCACATGGACCTTGTTACCACCCACAGAGCAAGCCCGTCTCAAGGGTTATATCGTCAACCGGTTTCGCGGGGACGTGTCCCTGTTTGATACTGCCCCACCGATCATTTCCGCCCATACCGGATTGACCTCACTCGGTGTGATCCCATGGTTCGATGATGCACGACTCCTTCCCGCCGAGGACACAGCCTCCCTGCAGGGTCGCTACGCGGCGGACAATTGGTCCAATGCCCTGACCCGTATCGCGGTGCCGCTATTGCCACGAATTGCAAATTTTGACGATCTGGATCCGCTTGCCGCAGAGCCTGATGTCGCCCTGCGCCTGATCGAGCCGGGCAACCCCATACCCGATGATACAGACCTCATCCTGCTGCCTGGATCCAAATCCACCCGCAGTGATCTTGACGCGCTCCGACACAACGCCTGGGACACGGATATCCAGGCGGCCGCACAACGTGGCACACATATCTTTGGGATTTGCGGCGGCTACCAGATGCTCGGCCGCACGATCAATGATCCGGATGGTGTGGAGGGGGTCCCCGGAGTCACCCGGGGTCTCGGCCTGCTCGATGTCGACACCGCCATATCCACTGAAAAGCAGCTCGCACCCGCATCAGGCGTGGCGTTGACGATGGAAAGGAATTTTTCAGGGTTTGAAATGCATATGGGTGTGACGAATGGCACAGACACAGCCCGGCCGTTCCTGCAATTTCTGGATGGACGAATGGATGGCGCACAATCGAGTAACGGACGCATTGCCGGAACATATGTACATGGCCTTTTTGCCGAAGACCCCTTCCGGGCGCAATTTCTCGCGCAACTGAACCCACGCCATTCGAACGTGAACCCATGGAACCAACAAACTGACAATGTACTCGACAAGCTGGCCGACCACATGGCGGAACATCTCGATACTACGAGAATTCTGGAAATCGCGCGCCGGGGCCAGTCCTGAGACAGGAGCAAGTGATGCATAAAGTGCTGCAAGTGATTGCCGGGGTGAGCGTTCTTTTCTTTCTTTTCGCAACCCCCGTATCCGCAGGCAGCATTCACCAGGATGTCCCCGCGGACCTCGATCCGAATGCCCGCTTTCTGATTTATCTGCACGGCACGTGGCCAGAGACGTCCCCCGTGTCAGAACCCCATCCCAGACATGGACTCTTCGAATACGAGGATATTCTTGAGGCGTTGGCCGATGAGGACTTCGTGGTCATTTCCGAACTCCGCCGCAACCGAACCGATCCCCGAAGCTACGCACGCACACGCGTGGTTGCGCAGGTTGCAGCCCTGGTCGCAGGAGGTGTACCTGCCCAACAGATAACGGTCGCCGGGTTTTCCAAAGGCGGGTTCATGAGCCTTCTGGTTTCGGCCATGGCCAACGAACCTGGCCTGAACCTGGTCAACATGGCAGGTTGTGGTGAACGCCAGTTCCGCAGAATTTACGAAACCGTTCTGTCCGACGAAGCCGCGCATATGAAAGGCCGCATGCTGTCTCTCTATGACAAACGTGACCCGGTCGCAGGCACATGCGCCGAAGCAAAGGCGCAGGCATCTGGTCTGGTCTTTGAAGAAGAAGAGCTCAGCATCGGCGCCGGTCATGGCAGTTTCTACTCACCCCACTCCCAATGGGTCGATAGAGTCAGCGCCTGGGCCAAATCCGCGCCTGCCAGCTGAGTCAGAGCGATCACCGTCATTTCGCCGCATTTGGATGATAGGGTTCCATATCCAGTGTTGAATCGGAGAATTCGTCCATGACCCGCATTTTTCAGAGCCTTGCTGCCGCGGCGGCACTCGCGTTCTTCATGACAACCCCGGTGTCAGCCGGGGGCATTCACACAGACGTGCCCAGATCCATCAATCCCGACGCCCGTTACCTGATCTATATGCATGGCGCCCGTCCGGAGAACTTTCCGCTTTCCGAACCACATCCAACACGCGGGCTGTTCGAGTATGACAAGATCATTGCGGCATTTGCCGCGGGCGGGTTCGAGGTGATTTCCGAATTGCGAACCGAAAAGACCAACCCCCGCCGCTATGCCCGCACACGTACCCTCGAACAGGTCAAAGCCCTGATCACCATGGGCGTCCCGGCCCATCACATCACAGTGGCAGGTTTTTCAAAGGGCGGCCTCATGTCCCTGATCGTTGCCACACAGGCCAAACAGCCCAAGCTGAATATTGTGAACATGGCAGGCTGCGGCAAAGGCCAGTTCCGCAATGCCTATGAGAACTTTCTCGCCAATGACGCCAGCAAGATGAGCGGGCGCATGCTGTCGATTTACGATTCTCAGGACAAGATTTCGGGCTCCTGCAAGGAGACCAAGGCCAAGTCGGCCCAACTCGTGTTCGAGGAAACCGTTCTGGAGGTCGGTGCCGGTCAGGCAACCTTCTACACGCCCAAAAAAGTCTGGATGGAGAAAATCACCGCCTGGGCGAACGCCGCGAAGGGCTAGCTCAGGAAAAACTGGTCTGGCCGGCAAGTACAAGACTTGCGACAAGCGCCACGATCACCGCCTCCAACAAGCAGGCCACCACATAAAGGTAGAGGCCACGGCGAATTTCCGCGCGGCCAATCTGAGCGGAGAATTCTCCGCCAACCCAGGGCTGATCGGTGGTCTTGCCGTTGTAACTCCGCGGCCCTGAGAGTGCGACACCCAGCGCCCCTGCCATCGCCGCTTCAGTCCACCCCGCATTCGGCGAGCGATGCTTCCCCCCGTCACGCGCCATCACGCGAAAGGATGACCGGGGACGGCCCCGGGGAACAAACGCGCTAGCCAACACAATCAGCACGGCGGCAATCCGGGCAGGAACATAGTTCAGAACATCATCAAAACGCGCCGCGGCTTTCCCGAACGCATCGTGGCGCGGCGTGCGATAGCCAATCATCGAATCCATGGTGTTGACCGTCTTGTAGACCAGCAGGCCCGGCAACCCGAACAACAGGTACCAGAACACCGGTGCCACCACCCCATCGGCAAAACTCTCGGCCAGGCTTTCGATGGCGGCCCGTGAGACCCCGTGTGCGTCAAGTGTATCCGGATCACGGCCCACAATCATCGCCACGGCGACACGCCCGCCTTTGAGGCCTTCACGGTCCAGAGCACGCGCAACCGCGCGGACATGATCGAACAGACTGCGCTGGGCAATCAGCAACGTCACTGCAATCAGCTCGATGGCCCAGCCATAGGCGAACTGCCGCGCCAGATCGTGCAGGACCCAACCGATCACAATGGCCAAGGCTATCATCAGGAAGGCCACCATCAGTCCGCGGACCAGGCGCGTGCGTGCGCTGCGATTTTCCCGATTGAGACGCCGGTCAAACCAGCCCGTCAAACCACCCAGTATCGCCACAGGATGGGGTATCACGCGAAACAACGGCCCGAATTCACCCACAACTGCGTCGAGGAGCAGAGCGAGAAAAAGGATCACAGGAGGCGCAAGACCCGCGGATTCCAGACTGAAAATCATGCCTGCATCCTGCGAGGACGGGTCGCGCCGGGTCAATCATGCGTCAGGATGGTCCCGGGCCGCGTTATTCACGCGCGTCCCCTTGGCCCGGTGGTTCGGGCATGGTCTATTGCCCTCTCACAGGAGACAATTATGGCGAATGATTTCGGTATTATGGTGTGCGGTCACGGCAGCCGCGACGAGGGTGCAGTGCGCGAGTTTGCGGTTGTCGCCGAAGCCTTGCGCGCGCGATTTTCGGACCAGCACGTGGAACACGGCTTTCTGGAGTTCGCCACCCCCATCATTCGCGATGGGCTCGACAAGCTGGTCGCAAAAGGCGTGAAACGCATCTACGCGGTACCCGGCATGCTGTTTGCTGCAGGTCACGCCAAGAATGATATTCCCTCGGTTCTGAACACCTATGCGGCTCAGAACCCCGGAGTTGAAATCATCTATGGCCGCGAACTCGGCATCGACCTCAAGATGATCCGCGCCGCCGGAGATCGTGTGATCCAGGCCGTTGAGGCCGCGAATGCCGAGCATGGTGAGATCCCGCTGCATGAAACCATGCTGGTAACAGTCGGACGCGGCGCGTCAGACCCCGATGCCAACTCCAATGTCTCCAAGGTTTCACGCATGCTTTGTGAG
>JABJAG010000066.1 GCA_018666195.1 Alphaproteobacteria bacterium | reverse complement strand
TGTACCAACCCCAGGGGCGATAAACTTCGGGGAAGGTGACACCTTCTGTGCGACCGTCGAGACCAAGCTGTTCGACAATGTCGCGGACCTGCTGGACTTCACCTTTGGGGGCGACGAGGACCGCATCGGTTGAGGCCACGACGACAAAATCCTCAAGCCCGATGGCGGCAACAAGCGTGCCGTCGCTGCGCAGGTAGCAATCCTTGGAGCCAACCTGCATGACGTCACCGTTGATCACATTGCCGGCGTTATCCTTGTCGCCAATTTCCCAAAGGGCCTGCCAGGAGCCGACATCCGACCAGCCCATACTGACGGGAACAACCGTGGCCTTGTCTGTTTTTTCCATCACCGCATAATCGATGGAGACGGCAGGCGCTTCGGCAAAGGCGTCAGGATCAAGCCGGAAGAAATCGAGATCTTCTGTGCCTTCGCTCAGAGCCTTGCGTGCCGCGACGGCCACATCCGGCGCGAAACGCTCAATTTCGCCGACCAAAGCGTCTGCACGAAAGACGAACATACCGCTGTTCCAGAAATGGTTACCGCCCGCAACGAAGCCTTCGGCGGTGGCGAGGTCGGGCTTTTCGACAAACCCATCGACGCGGCGCAGACCTTCGATCTTCTCTGAAGCGTCCCCGGCCGCAATGTAGCCAAAGCCGGTTTCTGGTGCGCGAGGATGAATGCCAAAGGTAACCAGACTGCCGGACTGTGCCGCGGCAGCGGCCGTGAGCGCGGCGGCACGAAAGGCTGGAACATCCTTTACGACGTGATCGGATGGAAGCACCAGCATGATGGCGTCGGGATCGCGTTGGAGCAACCACATGGCGGCAGCCGTCAGCGCAGGTGCAGTGTTGCGACCAAGCGGTTCGAGAATAATGCCCTGGGTAGGGTGCCCTTGCAGACGCAGCTGTTCGGCCACCATGAAACGGTGATCCTCGTTGCAAACAACAAGAACGGGCGCAAACTGGTCGGGTACACCGGCGCGCAAGGCAGTTGCCTGCAGCATGGTATTGTCCCCATCGAGCGGCAGGAACTGCTTGGGGTAGTCGCGGCGGCTCATCGGCCACAGTCGGGTTCCCGACCCGCCAGACAAAGTGACGGGGGTGATCAGACCGGTTGCCAAGATACTTCTCCTCTGTTCGCGCACTTGCTAGCGGGTTTTTGCCCAAACGACTAGAATGTTTGTCATGAAAATCAGCGCAATACAGATGAACACGGGTAGCGAGAAGGCCAATAATCTGGTGCAGGCACGCGATCTGGTGGCGTGTGCCGTGGCCCAGGACACTCCGGATATGGTGGTGCTGCCGGAGGTGTTTGCGTTCATGGGAGCTTCTGTGGCCGAGAAACGCGCCGCTGCCGAAGAATTGCCGATGGCTGGTCAAAACGGCGGCGAGGCCTATGAATGCCTGCGCGATCTGGCCCGGGAGCATGGTATTTTTGTTCATGGGGGGAGTTTCGTCGAACGCGACGGGGACGCTTTTTTCAACACAACCCTTGCGTTTGATCGCGACGGGGCGGAGCTGGCGCGTTACCGCAAAATCCATCTTTTTGATGTGACCACCCCCGATGGCCGTAGTTATCGCGAATCCGATACCTTTGGTGCAGGGCAGGCAGTCGTTACCTACAGGGCGGATACGGCCACGATCGGCTGCAGCATTTGCTACGATCTGCGCTTTGCCGAACTCTATCGAGCCCTGGCCGAAGCTGGCGCGGATGTGATCATGGTGCCGGCGGCCTTTACCCTGCAGACGGGCAAGGATCATTGGGAAGTGCTTTTGCGCGCCCGCGCCATTGAAACTCAGACTTATATTGTCGCTGCGGCCCAGACCGGGTCGTATTTTGAAGGCAATGACGAACGTGTCAGCTGGGGCCATTCGATGATTGTAAATCCCTGGGGACATATGATTGCCCAGGCGGGTGAAGGTGTCGGGCATACCAGCGCGGCGCTCGACCTTGATTATCTTTCCACTGTGCGGGCCCGCATTCCGGTGGCTCAGCATCGTGTTCTCTGATTGGAGCATGCCATGACAATTAAAGACGAAATCAATCGTGACCATGAATTGCTCACCGAATGGCGACGGGATTTTCATGCCCATCCCGAGTTGGCATTCGAGGAGGAACGCACTTCGGCGCTGGTTGCCGAGCGGCTGGAAAGCTTTGGCATCGAGGTGGACCGCGGTTTGGCCAAGACCGGTGTTGTCGGCACACTGAAGGCGGGCACAGGCAACCGGGCGATTGCCCTGCGGGCCGATATGGATGCGCTGCCGATGCAGGAAAGCAATGACTTCGCTCATGCCTCGAAAACTGCGGGCAAGATGCATGGCTGTGGTCATGATGGGCACACCACCATGCTGCTTGGCGCTGCAAAATATCTCGCTGAGACGAAGAATTTTGACGGCACGATCTACTTCATTTTCCAACCTGCCGAAGAAGGCAAGGGAGGTGCCGAGGTGATGGTCAAGGAAGGTCTTTTCGAGAAGTTTCCCGCCGAGGCCGTTTACGGCATGCACAATTGGCCGGGAATGCCTGTGGGTGAGTTTGCTGCATCACCGGGTCCGATGATGGCTTCCTTTGATATTTTTGACCTCGTCATTCGCGGCAAGGGTGGGCATGGAGCGATGCCGCATCAGGGGGTCGATAGTATCCTGGTGGCTTCCCAGGTGGTCGGCGCATTGCAGTCCATTGCCAGCCGCAACACTGATCCCGTGGATGCGCTTGTGGTGTCCGTAACTCAGATCCACGGCGGCGACGCTTATAACGTCATTCCTGATGAAGTTCGGCTGGCGGGGACCGTGCGTTCGTTCCGTGATGAGGTGCGCGCGGGTGTTGCGCCGGCGATGAAGCGGATCGCGGACGGCGTCTGTGCCGCCTATGGCGCAACTGCAGAATTGCAGTACCAGAAGCTCTACCCGGCGACGGTCAACAGCGTTGAGGAAACCGAACAGGCCGTGGCGGCTGCTGCGGCACTCGTTGGCGCCGATCGGATCAATCACAATCCGGTACCGAGCATGGGGGCGGAGGATTTTGCATTCATGCTCCGGGAAAAACCTGGCAGCTATGTCTGGGTCGGAAATGGCGCTGGGGCAGGGGGCTGCATGCTCCACAACCCCGGATATGACTTCAATGATGAGATTATTCCGCTTGGTGCCTCCTACTGGGCAACCCTGGCTGAGCAGGTTCTGCCTGCAGAGCGATAATCAGGTTTTTTCGAAACGATAGTTTTCGTTAACCATATAGCAAGGCTTGGGCGGCAGTCTGACACTCAGAACCATGCCCTTGATCTTGCACGCCATAATCGCCGCTTCGTATTTCGTCCTCGCATCCGCACTTGCGTTGCTTGTACCGCAGTATGTTCCGGCCCTGACCCCCGCCACGGCACCGTTCCTGGCAGGACTGGTATTCCTGTCGGCCGGATTTGGTCATTACGCGTTTGCTCAGAGTGAAAAACAACGCCGTGCACGCGAAGAGCTCCAGCTTGTGCGGCGGCAGACCCGGGAAATCGCTGAAGATCTTCTCAACACCCAAACTCAGGCGCTGCAGACACGACAGGCGCTCGAGCAAGTCGGCCGTGCCGGTGAACAACGGGTTTCTCAGATGGTCACTGAGGTCAAGGTTCTGCAGAATCTGATCGAAAGCTTCTCCAGGAAACAGGCTGAAGTGGCCATGATGAATGGCCAGATGCAGATTGCCGAGCGGCCACGTCTGGTTGCGGTTGAAGGTGGTAAGGCCATCAGCGCGCCGTCGGGTGCAGATTTGCGTACCACCGAAGATCAGGAAGTTCTGGGCATCGTTCAGGAAGCTCTGCGGCTTGATCGGGTCGATGTCTATTTGCAGCCGATTGTCAGCTTGCCTCAACGCAAAAATCGTTACTACGAGTGCTTTACGCGCATCCGCTCTGAAGATGGCACCGTGATTGGTCCGGGCCAGTATATCGGGATTGCCGAGCGCGAGGGGCTGGTCAGCTCAATCGACAACATGCTGCTGTTCCGTTGCGTGCAGTTGGTACGACGAACACAACGGCGCAACTATGACACTGCATTCTTCTGCAATATTTCGCGGGAAAGCCTGAGCGACACCAGTTTTATCACCGATTTCGTCGACTTTGTTTCCGAGAACACCGATCTGGCGCCGAAGCTCTTCTTTGAATTCGGGCAGGCAGATATCGAATCCGCGCCGCCGATCACGATTGGCAACCTGGCGCGTCTGGCGGACCTAGGTTTCCGCTTCTCGCTGGATCAGGTGACCCATCTCAATCTTGATTTGCCTGGCCTGTCTGCCAAGAACTTTCGTTTCGTGAAGGTCGATGCACATTTCTTCCTCGCGGATCCGGACAATATGGACATCGAGATTGCCGGCGCCGACATCAAGAAATGGCTCGACCGGGATGGTCTCGATCTGATCGTCGAGAAAATCGAGGACGAAAAGCAGCTGGTTGAGCTGCTCGATTTCGGGATCGATTACGGACAGGGCTACCTGTTCGGCGAACCGCGCCTGAGTCGTTCGGAATGATAGCCGCCGCACGGCGCGCAAATCCGCTTCCTTCCCGCCCGGGGCCGTGGCATATGCCTTACGCATATGACTGATTCACATTCCAAAAGTTTAAACGCCGAATTGCTTCCCCGACTGGCTCCGCTCGCGGAGCGCTATGATCATCTGATC
This sequence comes from Alphaproteobacteria bacterium, assembly GCA_018666195.1. Classification (GTDB taxonomy): domain Bacteria; phylum Pseudomonadota; class Alphaproteobacteria; order UBA6615; family UBA6615; genus JABJAG01. Next base: position 1,738 of record JABJAG010000066.1, on the reverse strand, counting down.
GTGGATCTCTGGGGAACTCTGCACAACGGCATCACGCCCTTGCCCGGGGCGATTGATTGTCTGGCCCGGTTCAAAGCGGCCGGGACCGGTGTCGCGCTGCTTTCAAATGCGCCGTTCCGCGTTTCCGGTGTGCGCACCGTGCTGGAGCAAATTGGCATTCCTGACACCATCTATGACGACATTTTCTGCTCCGGTGAGGTGGCCTGGCATGCGATCAGAAATCGCGATGATCCATGGCATCAAAAACTCGGTCGGCGTGCGGCCTTTATCGGACCCGACCGACATCGCCCGATGCTCGACAATCCGGGCATTGATCAGGCGACCGAGATTGGCGAAGCGGATTTTGTCATTTGCACAGGCCCCCGTGAGGCCGGTGACCTTCTCGACGATTACATCCCCGAACTCGAAGCCGCCGCCGCCCGCGCTCTACCAATGATTTGCACCAATCCGGATCGCGAAGTGTTGCGCGGAGATGCACGGGAAATCTGCGCCGGTGCCTTGGCGGAGGTTTATGAGCGTGACATGGGTGGAGACGTTGCATGGCACGGCAAGCCGTACCGACCGGTCTTTGACGAGGTGTTGAAATCCATCGGTTCGCCGGATCGGGCACGGGTTCTGATGATCGGTGATGGATTGCTTACCGATATCGCGGGCGCGGCAACCGCCGGACTGGATTCCGCGTTTGTGGTCAGCGGGATTGCTGGCGAACAGCTGGGTGTGTCCTATGGCGACCTGCCGACTGCGGAAATGCTGTGCGAAATATTGGAGAATGCGCCGGCATCACCGCGTTATGCGATTCCGGGTCTGATCTGGTAGCTCATTGTTTACGTATCGTGATTAGAACGAAGGCGTAGCGCAGCGAGAGCTGCACGCGCACCAGGAGGTTCGACATGACCGTTCACAGCCACCAGTGGGTCTGGACCTTCGCGCACCCGCCCGAAAAGCTTTGGCCGCATCTCTCCGATACCGCCCGCTTCAATGAAGCCGCCGGGTTGCCCCGGCACGACATCATCGAAACGCCGCAGGATGATGGTTCGGTGCTCTATGAAGGTCGGGCAAAGCAGGGGGCGATGACGCTGGAGTGGCGTGAAGAGCCGGTTAACTGGGTCAAGAACCAGTGGTTCGAACATCGCCGACATTTCGCCCGCGGGCCGCTGAAAATGCTCAACGCACGTCTGCGTATAGAGCCGGAAGGCGCAGGCAGCATCTGCATCTACACCGTGGAAGCTGAAGCCTCGGGATTGCTCGGGGAGATTTTGCTTCGAACGGTGTTTTTCAAATCGGTTGGCAAGACCTTTGCGGCGTTGGTCGGCACGGTAGAGAAGTTCGTCAACGGCGAGCGGGAGACACCTTTTCAATTTGCTCCGCCCGGGCTTTCCGAGGATGTGCGTCAACGCGTCGAGCGCGCCGTTGAGGCAATTGAAGCAACACCGCATGGTCATGGGTTGGCTGCGGCGCTTGCGCGTTATGCGACCACATCGCAGGAAGTGGATGCTGTCAAAATTCGCCCGCTGGCGCTGGCGCGACGCTGGGCTGAAGAGCCCCGTCACGTGATTGAGACCTGTCTCGAGGCAACACGTGTCGGACTGCTCGATCTGCGCTGGGACATTCTCTGCCCGCGTTGTCGGGTCGCTAAATCTGTGTCTGCCGGTCTTGATGAACTGCCGGCCGGAGCCCATTGCGGCACGTGTAATATCGACTATGGGCGCGAGTTTTCACGCAATGTCGAACTGAGTTT
>JABJAG010000065.1 GCA_018666195.1 Alphaproteobacteria bacterium | reverse complement strand
GCGATCGCCACCGGATTCAGCGAGTTCGATGAAAGTCGCAACGCCTTTGTCGGCGACTGCTGCGATCGTTTCGGTTCCGGCGCTTCCGCCGTCCGCGGCAGCTGGGTCGAAGGTTGTTGCGCGCACAGTGATGACCTTGGTGGCATCGGCAGATTTTACGGTTGCCATGGCGTTGCCGGCATAGATCGGACGCACGAAGGTGTCGGCGTCTTCGACAGCACTGATTTCCGAGATCTGCTGAACGTCAAGCAGGGCAGCCACACGGGGCATGAAGTTTTTTCCGAAGGTGGTGGCGGGCGCGAGGATATGGCTGAAGTTGTTGGCAAGGCCCGTGACGAGTGCCGCCATGTTTTCTGCGAGCCCGTGCTCCAGACCGCTGTCTTCGGCCACGAGGACCTTCGACACACCAGCGATCTTTGCCGCGGCATCACCAACTCCAGCACAACCGGATCCGGCCACGAGGATAATGATGTCTCCAGCTCCCTTGTCGGAAATCTGTTGTGCGGCGGCCACTGTGTTCAGGGTCGCGGCCTTGAGGGATTGGTTGTCGTGTTCGGCTATGACGAGAACGGCCATCAGATCACCTTCGCTTCGTTCTTTAGCTTTTCGACCAGCTCGGCGACGGATTCAACCATCATGCCAGCTTCGCGTTTTGGAGGTTCTTCGACTTTCAAGGTCGTCAATCGTGGTGCCACATCGATCCCCAGATCTTCAGGCGAGATCTCCTCGATCGGCTTCTTCTTCGCCTTCATGATGTTGGGTAGGGACGCGTAGCGTGGTTCGTTCAGGCGCAGATCGGTCGTGATGATCGCGGGTGTGCTGATTTCTATAGTTTCAAGGCCACCGTCGACCTCGCGGATGACCTTGGCTTTGCCGTCAGACAGTTCAATCCCCGAAGCAAAGGTGCCCTGCGGCCAATCGAGCAGGGCGGCCAGCATCTGACCGGTCTGGTTCGAGTCATCATCGATGGCCTGCTTGCCGAGAATCACCAGATCAGGTGTTTCCTTGTTGACCAGCGCCTTGAGAAGCTTGGCGACGGCGAGCGGTTGAAGCTCTTCATCGGATTTCACATGAATGCCGCGATCCGCACCCATGGCGAGCGCCGTTCGGATCGTTTCCTGGCACTGCTGCACGCCCATGGAGACAGCAATGATCTCCTCGACAGTGCCCGCTTCCTTCATGCGCACAGCCTCTTCGACAGCGATTTCATCGAAGGGGTTCATGGACATTTTTACGTTTGAGGTTTCGACACCGGTATTGTCCGATTTCACGCGGACCTTCACGTTGTAGTCGATCACCCGTTTGATTGGGACAAGCAGTTTCATGCGGTTTTCCTGCGTTTCCTGATCAGTGGCCGCGATTGCGCCGCCGTTTTATTGCGCTGCAACATGCCCAAGGCGCTGTGGGGAGTCAATAATCTGACGCGGTACGTTCAGTTGATGAGACGACGAAATCAGCTGCGGTTTTGACCGGGTTTCCAGAGTACGTCAGCTCGGCCTCGATCGTTGAGGTGGCGACCCAATACAAACAAATGGTCGGACAGGCGATTGATGTATTTCAGTGCGCTGGGATTCACGTTCTCCCGCGTGGCCAATTCGGTCATCAGTCGCTCTGCACGTCGCGCGATGGTACGAGCCATGTGCAGATGCGCTGCGGCGGCTGACCCGCCGGGAAGAATGAAGGATGTCAGAGGTGCGAGGTTTTCGTTGAGCGTATCGATTTCCTGTTCAAGCCGGTCGACTTGTTCGGGAACGATCCGCAATGCGCCCTCGTTTTTTCGTGCGGCGCGGTCATCACCTTCAGGGGTGCACAGATCTGCACCCAGATCGAACAGGTCATTCTGTATGCGTGCGATCATTTCGTCGGTGTTCTGGTCAGCTTCTGTATGCAAACGGGCCAGTCCGAGCGCGGCATTGGCTTCGTCGACCGTGCCATAAGTCGCAACCCGCAAGTCATGTTTGGCGACGCGATCGCCCGATCCCAGAGAGGTCTGCCCGGCGTCACCGCCGCGGGTATAGATTCGATTGAGTTCGACCATTCAGCCCTGCTCCTATTTTCCGCCAACAGAGGCAACAAAGACAAACAGTAGAACGAGAACGACGGCGAGAGCCTGGATTGCAACGCGCCAGCGCATCATCTTGTTTCCGTATTTACGATTGAATTCGCCGCCACGCGCCATGGCGATGATGCCGAAGAGCAGAATGGCGACAACAGCGAAAAGCACGAGAGCGAGGAGGACAGCGAGTATGTTCATGCCGGTAATCATATCGCCGGACGCCCCGGGTGACGAGAGGGTGTTGGGGCACCGCTGCGATCCGTCGCGCCGTCGAAGATGGATTGCGAAGCGGCATCGGTCGGTTGACCGGAAATCCGGGGTTTCGTAGGTTCGCCGCGCTATGAACGGTACACGGATCATTCTTATTGGCAGCCCGGCGCACGCCCGACTTACGGGACGGCGACCGGGAAGACGTGCTTGCACACCGCCCATTCGAATGAGGACCGTTCATCATGACTTTAGAAACTTCACCGCATACTAATCCTGCCAACGCTTCGTTGACCCGAGGTAACCCTGTGTATTGCTATTCCGTGACAGGAATTGCCGATCCGGGACTGATGCCCCGAATCACGGAACTCTGGGCAAAACGTGGATTGATGCCGGAGCGATGGCATGGTGGTCGCACTGGCATGGGAGAGCGTGAGATGTATGTTGATATTGAGACATCCGAACTCAATCTGGACAGTGCGTTGCTGATCGCAGAATTAATGCGGTGTATATTTGGGGTCTCACATGTGCTTCTGTCCGAGAAGCGTTTTGCAGCAACAGCCTGAGAACCGCTGATGGCGCTCTTCGATCATATTCTGGCTTGCAATACCCACAGTCTGGAGGGGCGTCGTCCGTTTCAAATTGCAGGTGTGCAGGTGGGTTGGGTGTCAGACGACATCGCCGAACGGATGACCCGCTGGCATGAGTATTTCGACATTTCCAATGAATCCGTAGCATTTCGCGACAATCTTAAGGACGTCGAAGCACGGTCAAAGGCGCTGGCCGAAGCCGGGGCAGCAATGGTTGTGCATCAGGCCTTGCCGCGAAACCGGAAGGAGTTATGTCCGGTGATGGAGAAGTTTGGCGATCCAAATCTCTTGCGGATCGACCGGGCCTGGCTGGAGTCCTTCGGGGTGACTTCTTATGGCGTTCATGTGAACGGCTATGTTGAAACCCCTGACGGCCCGGAACTCTGGGTGGGGATTCGTGCGAAAAACCGCGAGGGTTCACCGGGCAAGCTCGACAACATGGTCGCTGGCGGTCTGCCGGTCAGCGTGAGCCTGGCAGAAAATGTGATCAAGGAAGCGGCAGAAGAAGCTTCGGTCCCTGAGAAACTTGCCGCGACAGCCAAACCAGCTGGCGTTGTCACCTATATTCTGAGCACCGACCGCGGCCTGCGCCGCGATATGTTGTTTGTCTATGACTTGAAACTTCCTGACGATTTTGTGCCTGAGAATGCAGATGGGGAAGTCAGCGGATTTGTGCGCTGGCCTGCCCGTCAGGCGTTGAGAGTCGTCGATGAAACCGACGAGTTCAAGTTCAACGTCAATCTGGTGATTATCGATTTTGCAATCCGGCACGGTCTGATCGCGCCGGATCGACCCGACTACGCACAACTGGTTCAAGGTTTGCGGGCGTGGAGTTAAGGGCGCGTTAGATCCCGTCCGTCGCGGCGGCTTGTCGTGCGATCTGACGGATCGACATGGCCCAGATATCTTCCGGGTCCGTCCCCGCTTCGCGCATGGCCCGCAATGTGAATGCCTTGTCACGCTTTGCCAGACGCTTGCCCTTGTTGTTGACCAATAAAACCGTGTGGTGCCATTCGGGCACCTCGAGATCGAGCAGCGCTTGCAGCAGGCGGTGAATGTGGGTTGCTGCGAACAAGTCATTGCCGCGGGTCACCAGCGTGATGCCCTGCGCGGCGTCGTCGACGGTCACCGCCAGGTGGTAGCTGGTTGCGACATCCTTGCGCGCCAATACGATATCTCCGAATAACTCAGGTTGGGCGTTCTGTTCGCCATGTGTCCGGTCATGCCATGTCAGGTTTCCTGCAGCTGATATGGCTGCGTCCATATCCAATCGCAGGGCATGTGGTTGGTTGTCGGCCAGGCGCTGGGCGCGTTCGGATTCATTCAGATGTTTGCAGGTGCCGGGGTAAAGCGGACCGTCAGGCCCGTGATGGCCTAAATGAGGCGCGGCGCCAGCTTGTTTGATTTCGGCGGCGATATCCGAACGGGTGCAGAAACATGGGTACAGCAACCCGGCTTTGTCGAGTTGCGTGAGTGCGTTGGCATAGACGTCGAGGCGTTCAGATTGTCGCAGGAACGGCTCTTCCCACTCGAGGCCAAGCCAGGCGAGATCCTCGACAATTGCATCTTCGAATTCGGGTTTGCATCGGCCCGGGTCAATATCCTCGATCCGCAGGACGAAGCGCCCTTCGCCCGATGCGGCCAACCGTTGCGCAAAGAGCGCGGAATAGGCATGGCCGAGATGCAGCAGACCTGATGGTGATGGTGCAAACCGGGTTGCAATTTTCTGACTGGCGGTCGTGCTGGCGTTCATCGAGGTTTCCTGATTTCGGCAGAAAGCGCACAATCTGTTGCGCCGGAACAGGACAATGATGCGATGAAAACGACCAAACGGCTAGAGGCCGGGCTTACAGAACTTGGAAATCTCGACCCGCGAATGGCGGTGCTGTGGGAACAGGCAGGCACCCCTGGACCAAGGGCGCGACCGCCGGGGTTCTCGACCCTGTTGCGCGTAATCGTCGGCCAGCAATTGTCGACCCACGCGGCTGCGGCGATCTGGAAGCGTATGGAGCTTGCGGGGGTGGCCAAGGACCCTGCCGCCTATGTGACAATGGATGATGACGGACTGCGCGCATTGGGGCTGAGCCGTCAAAAAATTGCTTATGGACGTGGGTTGGCTGAGGCGGTTGTCAGCGGTGGCCTCAACCTTGAAAAATTGCGACGGATGGAAGATGAACCGGCGATTGAGGAATTGGTAGCGCTAAAGGGTATCGGGCGCTGGAGTGCGGAATGCTATCTGCTGTTTGCGCTTGGACGAACGGATATCATGCCAGCCGATGACCTCGCCCTCGTCGCGTCTGCTGGGCGTCATCTCGGGGATGGCACCCGATGGACGCCCGGGCAGTTGCGCAAGGAATCTGAAATCTGGCGACCCTGGCGTAGTGCGGCGGCGCGACTCCTTTGGCACGCCTATCATATCGAAGCGATCTAAATGACGGTTTGGGAAACGGAGACAGATCATGACCGACACTCTTTTGACCGGACCAAGTCACGCACCTGCTTCCGGTGGCGCGCCGAAACAGCTAGTGGTGTTTCTGCACGGACGTGGCGCCAATGGTGATGACCTGATCGGACTGGCGCCGGTCATGGCGCAACATCTGCCCGATGCGATGTTCCTGTCGCCAGACGCGCCATTGTCGGTTGATGGGTTTCCCCCGGGATTGCAATGGTTTGATTCAGGCAATCGTGACCCGGAACATATGACGGCCGGTGTGCGCGCCGCAGCCCCGGCAATCGATGCATATCTTGATCACCATTTAGCGGAAAACGGTTTGACCGATGCAAATCTGGCAATCTTTGGATTCAGTCAGGGCTGCCGGATGACGTTGCATGTGGGGCTTCGTCGGCAGAATTGCCCGGCTGTGCTTCTCGGATTCTCGGGATCACTCGCCGCCCCGGAATCGCTGGCCGCAGAGATCACAGTTCGCCCGCCGGTGTTGCTGGTGCATGGCGACGCGGACGACATCGTGCCCTACAGCTCCCTTGCTATTGCCGAAACTGCTCTCAAGGATGTTGGGGTTGTGGTTGAGGCTGTCTCACGTCCTGGTTTGGGCCATGGGATCGACAATGAGGGTTTTGGGTTTGCCGTCGCTCATACCATGCAGGCCTTTGGGGTTGAGATGGGCTGAGACATGTTTTGAGCGTGTTGGGTGCCCCTGTAGAATGTTGTAAATAAAAGAAGTTTTTTGTTTTTGATGAAGAAGGTTTTGCTCTGACGCGATTGCGTTTCTTGTATTTGACTGTGCGAACAACGAACCCGGGAGGGGCGTTATGGACGTCGCGCTGGAAAAATGTCCGGCCTTGGTGCTGAACGCGGATTTTCGTCCGCTGAGCTATTTTCCACTTTCGCTCTGGCCTTGGCAGGAGGCGGTGAAGGCGACCTTGATGGGGCGCGTCAACACGGTCGCCGAATATGATCGGGTCGTCCGTTCGCCCAATCTCGAAATTCCTCTGCCCAGCGTGGTTTCCTTAAAGGAATATATTCGACCAGCCGAGCGACCTGCCTTCACTCGGTTCAATGTGTTTCTGCGCGATCGATTTACCTGTCAGTACAGCGGCCAACGACTGCCGGCCCATGAGTTGACCTTCGACCATGTGATGCCCCGTTCGCGTGGCGGGCGGACAAGTTGGGAAAATGTGGTGACGGCGTCGAGCGACCGGAATTTGCGCAAGGCCAATCTCACACCCAGGGAAGCTGGCATGCATTTGCTCAATGAGCCACGCCAGCCAACGACTCACGAGCTGATCGAAAACGGTCGTGGATTTCCGCCCAACTTCCTCCACGAAAGCTGGAACGACTACCTGTATTGGGATTCCGAACTGGACGAATAGGGCTGCGGCTTAGACCCGTGTCGACAACCAGATGGCGGCGCGGGACCCGGCTTTGATCGCTTCAGAGAACAAGCGGTAGCCAGGGGTCTGCTCGGCGTCGTGTTCGAGGCCAATGTCCTTGTGCTCGAGTTCCTCGGCCCGGTATTCCTCGATCATGTCACGCAGTTCGCTTTCATCGTCGCCAAGCTGGGCAGCCTGTTCGGCGTAATGTTCCTCGATGACTTCCTCGACGGCAACCGTGCAGGCCATGGCAGCCCGTTCACCGAGTACGGCGCTGGCGGCGCCGAGTGCAAACCCGGCGGCATGCCAGACCGGGGTGAGCGCAGTGGGACGCACGCGACGTTCAACGATCAGGCGATTGAACCCGTCAAGATGCTTTTGTTCCTGTTCGGCCATGTGGCGGATGGTGTCGCCGACGGGTTTTTCCCCCAGTACGGCGAGCTGACCTTCATAAATGCGTGCGGCGCCATATTCCCCTGCCTGATCTACACGGATCATGCGTTCGGCAAGGGTCTTTCGATCCGGGTCGCCGGGCAAGCGGTCTTCACCGGTGACCCGGGGGCGTTCGCTTTCGGGGCGTTTGGATGGATCGTCAGTCATGTTGTCTTTCGCCAGAACATCTGTGCTGCCCAGATTGATGCGAGAGCAAACACCAGCGATACGAGGAAATTGTAGCCTGCCAATGAAATGCCGAACAGGGACCATGGCACGTCGTCGCAGCGCACGACCGGTGCCGCGAACAAACGTGTCTTCAATTCTTCAATCGACATGTTCGGATCGTTGAGGCCGCCGCCACCGCAGGCCGCGAGACCTTCCCACCAATGCTGTTCCACTCCTGTGTGGAACCCGGCCACCCCGGCGCCAGCGAGAAAAATCAGTGCACAGAGGCCTGCGACAGACGCAATGCCTCGCGCGCCAAGCTGGCGCGCGCCGAGTGTTGCCAGGCCGGCG
>JABJAG010000064.1 GCA_018666195.1 Alphaproteobacteria bacterium | reverse complement strand
TGATCACCGACGGACGTTTCTCCGGCGGTACCCGTGGGTTCTGTATTGGCCATGTTGGCCCGGAAGCTGCCGTGGGTGGGCCCATCGGCCTTCTGGAAAATGGTGACATGATCACCATTGATGGTGAGAACGGGACGCTTGACGTTGATCTTTCGGATGCCGAGCTTGAGGCGCGTCGCGCCAAGTGGAAGCCGATTGAGACCAACTATCAGTCCGGAACGATCTGGAAATATACCCAGACCGTCGGTGATGCGCGCTACGGTGCGACGACCCATCCGGGTGCCCAGGCCGAAACCCATGTTTATGCGGATTTGTAGGGGTTAGACTGTTTCCATAACCAGGGAGGTCGAAATGCTACGACGGTTGCTCGAAGGATTTGGATTGCTTTTTCTTGTGGTGGTGCTGTTCAACCGCCTCGATGTTGGTTTCATGCTCCCAATCCTTTCTGGGGCGGGCGTTGTGGCCTTTACGGCCTGGCGTATCTACAAGCTTTGGAATCGCTATCAGGTGCATGTGATGGTGCGAAACCAGCCGGCAAACCGAAACATTGCTGTTGAGAACGAGATGCTGGCGCTGCGCGGACATCAGCACGCTCGTGGTGCAGAACTGACCTTCTGGACCGGATTCATGTTGGGCGGCGCCATGGTGGCCGACGCACCTTCGTTTGCCGGTGATGGCATGGCTGGTGGGGCCGAAGGCGGTATGGATATTGGTGGTGGCTTCGGCGGCGATATGTAGTCCCGTCTCGGGAACAGGAAACGCATCATGATTTTTGATTTCGTAACGCGGCTGAAAAACCCGTTTTTTCTTTTGGTGTTTGCTGTCTCGCTTGCCGCTTGTGACGTAAATGCGGTGCCAAGGCTCGATGAGCAGGTGAGTGCCAGCTGGTCGCAAGTGGAAAACCAGTATCAGCGCCGGGCCGACCTCGTTCCCAATCTGGTGGCAACGGTTCAGGGCTTTGCGACCCAGGAGCGTGAGGTTCTGCAGAATGTTGTTGAAGCTCGTGCGAAAGTCGGACAGATGCAGATTCCGGATAACATTCTGCAAAACCCTGACGCCCTGAAGATGTTCGAGCAGAATCAGGGCGCGTTGTCGTCGGCTCTGTCGCGTTTGCTTGTCGTGGCGGAGCGGTATCCGGACCTGAAATCAAACCAGAACTTTCTGGCGCTGCAGTCGCAACTTGAAGGAACGGAGAATCGTCTTGCCGTTGCGCGCCGTGACTACATCGCGGCCGTACGCGACTACAACACGGAACTCCGAACCATTCCCGGGAAATGGATTGCATCGGTAATGTATCCCGAGGCGGAACTGAAACCGACCTTCACTGCGACCGTCGAGAATGCCGATCAGGCGCCGAAGGTCAATTTCAGTTCGGGGTCATAGGTGAACGGCAAGCGCCCCGCGGCGCGCGCATTCAGCTTCGTCAGCGCGATTGTCGGGTTGTTCCTGCTGATCACGCCAGCAGTTGCACAAATCCAGTTTCCTGAACTCACTGGACGCGTCGTTGATGAGGCGAACCTGCTCTCCGACACAAAGGAAGCGGAAGTTACGGAAATGCTGCGTGCCCATGAATCCGAAACCAGCAATCAGGTCGTCGTGGTGACACTCCAAAGTCTCCAGGACCGAACCATTGAAGAATATGGTGTCGAACTGGGGCGTCATTGGCAGATTGGTCAGGAAGGCCGAAACAACGGTGTTTTGTTGCTGGTTGCACCAAACGAACGAGCCATGCGGATCGAGGTGGGTTATGGCCTTGAGGGCATTCTGACAGACGCTCAGGCCAGTGTGATCATTCAGAACAAGATGATTCCGGCCTTCCGCTCCGGCGATCGAACGAAAGGCGTCGTTGAAGGTGTTCGGGAAATCCTGAAAGTGCTTAAAGCGGGTCCGCAGGAAGTTGTCGCGCCACCGCCGGATGATAGCCGGTTCCCGGTCCCGCCCTTTGTAATCTTCTTCATATTCATCGCAATCATCATGACCCTTCGCGCCACAAGCGTATTGCCATCAGGCCGATCACAGCATTTCGGTGGTTTTTCGTCAGGCCGCAGCAGCGGCTTTTCGGGTGGAGGTGGATTCTCCGGCGGTGGTGGAAGTTTTGGCGGCGGCGGTTCGTCGGGGAGTTGGTAGACTATGAACCGGATTGAAGCCGACGACCGGGACGTCATCCGTTCCCACATCGAAGCCGCCGAAACGCGCACCAGCGCTGAATTTGTGACGGTGATCGCGCAATCTGCAGACGGCTACCTTTTCATTCCGACGCTTGCTGCAGCTGTGGCGACATTGTTTCTTTCCGGCGTGGTGTTGTTGTTCCGGGACGCGTTTCCCATCACGGCGACCGAACTTTATGCGGGACAGGTCACATTGTTTGCAATTTTGGCCTTGGTCTGTCGCGTCCCTGAAATTCGATACTCACTTGTGCCCAAGAACATTCGTCACACTCGTGCTTCTCGGTTAGCACATCAAATGTTCATTGACCTGAACCTGAGCGAGACAGAGGACCGCAACGCAGTGTTGTTGTTTGTGGCCCTGGGAGAACGTTATGTCGAAGTGATCGCGGATAAAGGACTGCAACAGAAACACGGAAATTCTGGGGCCTGGGATCGGATCGTCGCTTCATTTGTCCAAGATGTGCGTGAAGGTGATGTCGCAGATGGCTTTGCACGTGCGATTGATGGTTGTGCCGACGTCATGGCCGAGCACTTCCCGAACCGCGAAGGCGCACCAAATCGTTTTCCGGATCGTTTAATCGAAATCTAGAGCACGTCCGTCCGGTAGGAATATGACCCGCGCCGCATTTTCAATATTTGCCCTCATTTGGGCACTGGTGCTTTTACCCGCACTTGCTGTTGCGCAATCAAAGTATCCCGCACAGACAGGCACAGTGGTGGATGCGGCGGATATTCTGACGGTGGAGGAGAAGGCCGAGATCACGGCCTTCCTTGAAACTCATGTCAAAGACGCTGACCAGCGTGTGGTTGTGGTCAGCGTTGAATCTCTCGGGAATATGTCCATCGAACGCTACGCCTTCGAACTGGCCCAGCTTTGGCAGATTGAAACATGGCCAGGCGAAGCTCGAGCGATCCTGCTGATTGCAGACAATGAACGTCAGGTGCGTATCGAGTTTGGTCCGCCCGTCCGAGGCACCATGATCGATGTGCGTTCGAGTCAGATGGTGCAACGGGTCATCCTGCCGGCGTTTCGCGCAGGGCAGTTCGAGATCGGCATTCGCGCTGGTCTCGGGGAACTGTTCACGATGCTCGACACAGGTGTGGCCCAGGCGTCAGACGAAGTGCGCTATTTGAGCGATTTCATCTTCGACAAGCGGATGCTGCTGCCGTTGGCTTTGCTGCTTGTCCTGATTGCAATTTGCGTAAAAGGGCACAGCCCTTGCGGCAGGCGCCGGACGTGATTTTTGAGTATC
>JABJAG010000012.1 GCA_018666195.1 Alphaproteobacteria bacterium | reverse complement strand
GAGCTGGACGTACAGTGGCATTACATTTTAGCGATGACCGTTGTTACCCTGATCCCGGTGGTTGTAGTGTTCGCCTTCCTGCAAAAATTTATTACCACTGGTATCGCAAGTTCAGGAATGAAATGACAGACAATTTGATATTTATGGACCCGTTTCCGCGTAACGAGGCGATGGTTTATACCCCGAGCTGTGCCGCTGCACTAGCACAAATGGGGCGGGTTGTGGCGCATTGGGGATCGCGTGCGCCCGATGATCTGGTCGAAGCGCATCTGGCCGATATGACTATTCTGGTCGGTCAGACCGCGATGCCGAAACATCGGCTGGACCGCGCGCCCAAACTGCGCGCGATCCTTAACGTGAAGGCCAACTGGGAAGACAACGTTGATTATGCCGAATGCCACGCGCGTGGCATCCAAGTGTTGTCTGCAGCGCCTGCTATGGCGCCCGCTGTGGCCGAGTTTTGCCTTACCCAGGCGATCACTTTGTTGCGCAGATTGCATTTGGCCGATCCCGTGTTCCGGGCAGGGAGCGAAGCTTATGGGATTGGCGGCAACGCCGGCGCGAAAAGCCTGTTCGGCGCAGATGTCGCGATGATCGGCTATGGCAATCTGGGTCGCGCTCTGGCCCCGCTGCTGAGACCATTCGGCGTGCGGTTAATGGTGCATGACCCGTGGCTTTCAGATGGTTATCTGCGGACCGAGGGGGTGGAACCGGTTTCGCTTGAAACGGCGCTCAGCGGCTCGGACGTATTGTTCCTTCTGGCGGGAGTGATGTCGGATAACGAGGGTTTTCTGGGCCGCCCCCTGCTGGAAACCATCCGCGCCGATGCAACCGTAGTGCTGGCGTCACAGGCTGAAATCGTAGATTTTGATGAATTTTTAAGCCTCGCGGGGGCAGGTGCCTTTCGTGCTGCTGTGGATGTCTATCCCGAAGAACCCGTGCCCGAAGCTAGCAGGATCAGAAACACACCGAATGTGCTGTTCTCGGCCCATCTGGCCGGGGGACTGCATGCCTCTTACGCCCGCATCCGCGACACCATGCTGGATGATATCGGCCAGATTCTGAAGGGACTTCCCCCGCTGCGCATGCAAAAGGCCGATCCCAAGCTTGCTGCGAAAATGCGCAGCAGATAAACAGGAAAGCTCGTCAATGACCGAAATAAAACTCAAACAGGTTCGCAAATCCTATGGAACCGTCAAAGTACTTCAAGGTATCGATCTGACCGTTGGGACGGGCGAGTTCTGTGTGTTCGTCGGCCCGTCGGGCTGCGGAAAATCCACGCTGTTGCGGGTTATTGCGGGCCTAGATGATGTCTCATCCGGCACGATCGAAATTGATGGCGAGACGGTGAACAATCTCAGCGCGTCCTCACGCGGGCTGGCAATGGTGTTCCAATCCTACGCACTCTACCCGCATATGAGTGTTTATAAAAACATGGCTTTCGGGCTTGAAAACTCAAAAATGCCGAAGCCTGAGATTGATCGCCGGGTGCGCGAAGCGGCCGAACTGCTGCAAATCACGGATTATCTGGATCGCAAGCCTAAGGCCCTGTCAGGCGGCCAGCGACAGCGGGTGGCTATTGGCCGGGCTATTGTGCGTGAACCCAAGGCTTTCCTTCTGGATGAACCATTGTCCAACCTGGATGCAGAACTGCGCGTCACAATGCGTAAAGAACTGGCCGCATTGCACGCCAAAATTGGCGATACGATGATTTACGTCACTCATGACCAAACCGAAGCGATGACTCTGGCCGACAAGATCGTGGTACTGCAATCCGGACGTATCGAACAGACTGGCGCGCCGTTGGATATCTACAACAATCCGCAGAACGTGTTTGTCGCCGGGTTCATCGGGTCTCCGCGTATGAATCTGATCGAGGCGACGGCCAATCAAGTGGCTGATGGCTGGACCCTGACCGCCCCGAACATGTCAGTGCCCGTTCCTAACGTTGATGGCCTGATCAACGGGGCCCAATGCACCGTTGGCATCCGGCCCGAGCATGTGAGCATCGCTACAGGAGGGTCGGGCCACACGAAGGCTCAGGTCGCATTTGCCGAGCAACTTGGCGGCGAGACCTATCTGTATTGCGATGTCGGAGGCTCGTCACAGATCACCGTGCATCAACCGGGCCAATTGCCAGTTATCAAAGGCCAGACCCTGGCCTTGCATTTTGCTCTTGAAAACATGCATCTGTTTGATGCCAACGGTCAGGTGATCGCCAACCAGGTGGCCCGATGAGAGACCGGATCGGGCTGGCCGTCGTCGGGTTGGGCATGGCGGCCAAACCCCACGCGCTGGCCTTGCAAGATCTGGCGGATCAGATCGACGTCCGTGGTTGCTATGCGCGGTCCGCCGAAGCGCGCGCGGCGTTTTGCCAAACCTACGGCTTTCCACAGGCCGCCGATATTGAGGCATTGGCCCACGACCCAACCGTTGACGCGTTGTTGCTGATCACGCCTCCAAATGCACGGCGTGAGTTGATTTCGCTGTTCGCAGGTCAGCAAAAACACATCCTGACCGAAAAGCCGCTGGAGCGCACTTCTGGGGCTGCCATGGAAATTGTAGATCTTTGCGCGGCATCCAACGTCTCGCTGGGCGTCGTCTTTCAGCACCGGTTTCGCGCGGCGTCCGAGGCGTTGACCAAACTGATGGGTGGGGGGGGCCTTGGCCCTATCCGCATGGTGCGAGCTGATATTCCTTGGTGGCGCGACCAAAGCTATTACGACGAACCGGGTCGCGGCAGCTATGCTCGTGACGGCGGCGGCGTTCTTATCAGCCAGGCTATCCACACGCTGGACCTGATGCTGTCCATGACCGGCCCGGCGACGGCTGTGCAGGCGATATGCGCTACCACCCCGTTCCACGCGATGGCGGCCGAGGATTTTACCGCTGGTGCAATTGAATTCGAAAGCGGCGCGGTAGGATCGATCTTCGCCAGCTCGGCCAGCTTTCCCGGTGACGCGGAAAGCCTGGCGTTTTATTGTGACAATGGCTCGGCCTTGTTGAAATCCGGTGTCCTGACAGTTCACTGGCGCGATGGCCGGGCCGAGACCTTCGGCAGCGAAGCCACCACCGGAGGCGGCGCCGACCCAATGGCATTTCCCTATGACTGGCACAAATCGCTGATCGCGGATTTCGCAACCGCGATAAAAACCGGGCGTCCGCCACGGGTCACCGGATCCGAGGCGCTGAACGTACATCGCCTCATCACCGCCATCGAGGCATCCTCGCGCAGCGGTCAGAAAACCCAAGTCAGCAAAGGATAAGACATGAAGCCCCTCAAACTTGGCGTGATCGGTATCGATCACCGACACATCTTTGGCCAACTCGATAAAATGCAGTTGCTTGGCTGTACCTGTAAGGGGTGGTGGACCCAGGGCGCGCCAGAGCCGCTCGAGGGGTTCACGAAACGCTTTCCAAACATTCCAAGGGTCGCCAACCGGCAGGAATTACTGGATGATCCGGAAATCGATATGATTCTGATCGCAGACGTCCCGGTGCGCCGGGCTGATCGCGCGATCGATGCGATGCGCGCCGGTAAAGACGTCATGACCGACAAACCGGGCTGTACGACACTGGATCAACTGGCCGCCATCAAGGCCTGCGTCAGCGAAACAAACCGCATCTGGTCAATCGACTTTTCCGAACGATTCGAGGTGCCTGCAGTGACCCGTGCGGGCGACCTTATCGCCGAGGGCCGCATCGGGCAGGTGGTGCAAACCGTTGGGTTGGGTCCACACCGGCTGAACCGGCCAACCCGGCCTGACTGGTTCTTTGACGAAGCCTCGTACGGCGGAATTCTGGGTGACATCGCCTCGCATCAGGTGGATCAGTTCCTGTTCTTCACTGGATCGACTGACGCCGAAATCGTCACCTCTAGCGTCGGAAATTTTGCCAATCCGCAGGATCCCGGCTTGCAGGACTTTGGTGAGATCCTGCTGCGATCCGACACCGCGCAGGGATATATTCGCGTGGATTGGTACACGCCTGACGGGTTGCCGACATGGGGCGACGGACGGCTGACCATCCTAGGCACCGAGGGCTATATCGAGTTGCGTAAATATGTCGATGTGGCTGGGCGCGATGGCACGGATCATCTGTTTCTTGTCAACGGCGACACCTGCGAACACATTGACGCTTCGGATGCGCCTTTGCCTTATTTCGAACGGCTGATCAGTGACGTGAACAACCGAACAGAAACAGCGATGAAGCAAACTCATTGCTTTAAAGTGACCGAGCTTGCCTTAACCGCGCAGGTGCAGGCCACTCGGCTGGGTGCGCTGCGGTGACACGCAACGTCGCAATATTGGGGGCTGGGATCGGAGAACAGCACCTGTCCGCCTATCAGGTTCTACGTGGCCGCTTCACCGTGACCCATATCTGCGACCTGAACTTGGATGCCGCCGGACGGCTTGCATCGCAGGTCGGGGCCACAACCACGGCATCTTTGGACGATGTAATCGCCGACCCGGCGGTCGAGGTTGTGGATATATGCCTGCCGCCGCGCCTGCATGTGCCGGTCACGCTACAAGCTCTGGCACAAGGCAAACACGTCATTGTTGAAAAGCCGATTGCTGGATCGCTGCAAGAAGCTGATCGACTGGCCGAGGCCGAAGTTGCGTCGGGCCGGCGGATCTTTCCGGTGTTTCAATACCGATATGGCCGGGCTTTCGCTGCCCTTTCGAAGCTGCGCCATGCGGGGTTTTTGACGCGCGCTCTGACGGCCTCGCTGGAAACGCACTGGAACCGTGATGGCGAATACTACGCCAATCCGTGGCGCGGCACTTGGGCGCATGAGTTCGGCGGCGCGATCCTCAGCCACGCGATCCACGCCCACGATCTTCTGGTTTTGGCGTTCGGGCCTGTGGCCGAGGTGTCGGCGCACCTTGCGACACGTGTGAATTCAATCGAAACCGAAGATTGTGCGGCCATCACCTTTTGTATGAAAAATGGCGCAAACGCGACCTCGTCAATCACCCTCGGCGCGGCGGATAATACCAGTCGTCTGCGGCTGATCTATCACGACATGACGATTGAAAGCACCCGGCTACCCTATACCCCCGGCGAGGCGGCGTGGACTTTTCAGGCGCGTAACCCCCAGCGGCAGGACGAGGTTGACCAGATCATCGCCGCCGTCGATTGCCCCCACGAAGGGTTTGCGGGGTTCTGCGCAGCAGTTGCCGACGCTTTGGATGGCCGATCCGGTGCGGAAGTCTCACTGAAGGATGCAATCGGGTCTATTGAACTGGCGGCGGCGATTTATCACTCGGATCGTAGCGGTCAGCGTGTGACCCTGCCAATAGATCGCAGCCTGCCGATCTGCGGCGGCTTTAAGCCGTGACACTGCCCGACCAGCTAAAAGAACTGTTCGAAATTGACCACCATCCCTTGGTGCTTCGCCCAGATCGGACCCGCCCAACCGCTGAAAGCACCTTTCAGGAGCTAATGTTCGCCTCAACCAGCGGCGAAGACATCCGGGCGTTCTTTGCGGCTCCGGATGGGAGGTCACTGGCCCCGGCGATCCTCTACATTCACGCCCACGGTGATCACTATGACATTGGTGCGCGTGAGGTTCTGGACGGCAGGCCCGCCTTGCAGGGCCCGCTGGGGCAAACGCTGGTTGGCATGGGGTTCGCGGTTCTTTGCATTGATCTGCCCAGCTTTGGGGCGCGCGCCGACAGAACCGAAAGCGATCTGGCCAAGGCCGCGCTTTGGCAGGGTAAGTCACTGGCAGGCCAGATGGTCGGAGAACTTCAGGCCGCGTTTGAATGGCTGCATGCACAAGAAGGCATCGACCAGACCCGGATTGGCGTGTTTGGTATTTCCATGGGCGCGACCCTTGGATACTGGTTGGCGGCTGTTGAGCCGAGGCTCGCCGCCGTCGCGCACCTGTGCTGCTTTGCCGATTTTTCAGAACTCATTCGCACCGGTGCCCACGACCTGCATGGAATTTACCTGACCGTTCCGGGACTTCTGACTCTTACCTCAAACGGAAAGATCGCCGGTCAAATCGCGCCCCGACGGCAATTCGTGGGCATCGGCGATCAGGATCCGCTGACACCTGCCCTGGCGGTTGATCTCGCGCTCAGTGAACTGCG
Source organism: Alphaproteobacteria bacterium (assembly GCA_018666195.1). Classification (GTDB taxonomy): domain Bacteria; phylum Pseudomonadota; class Alphaproteobacteria; order UBA6615; family UBA6615; genus JABJAG01. The sequence continues at coordinate 531 of JABJAG010000012.1, read as the reverse complement.
GACGGCTTATGTGGATTGCCCTAAAAACCTGACGATCTACCGAAGTCCGGCGGCCGGGCATCAAGAAACGCCCGGCATGCGCAGGGCGGTTTTGGAGTTTTTCAAGACCCTTTAATCGGCGTCACGAAAGTGCCTCTGATAGGCCCGCGCCAGCGCTACGAACCCCAGTTTGCGTGTGGTTTTATCCGCCGCAACAACCCCCTTCAGGTTCCAACCCCGTTGATGCTTTGTCTGCCGCCGGTCGGTGCGAAAATCGTAAAGCAACCAGATGAAGGTACCGACTACATAGTCGGCTCGCGCCGCGATCTCGACCTGCCGGGTCAGAACCTTTGCCTGATACTCTTCGGTAAACAACTGGGTGTCGGGCCCGTGCAACCCCGCCACCGCATCAGCCCCAGTTTCCGAAATCACCACGGGGCGGTCCGGGTCAGAGTTTTGCAAGAGGCGCTTTAACCCCTCGAAGCCAGGCTCATACCAGCCGAAATACTGGTTCAGCCCGATCACATCCAAATAGTCGGCAAGCCGGTCTTC
>JABJAG010000063.1 GCA_018666195.1 Alphaproteobacteria bacterium | reverse complement strand
CAGTGGCGGAATTGGTAGACGCGCTAGCTTCAGGTGCTAGTTCTCGCAAGGGAGTGGAGGTTCAAGTCCTCTCTGCCGCACCACCCGAAAGCCTTACAGACAGGGCGCTTCCCAATCGGAGGCGCTCTTTCTGTATGTGGAGAGGCTTCATGGACAGCCTTGCGCACTCGTCCTACAATTCAATCGAATTCGATTCGAGGGCGAAGCTGGCTGGTGGTCAAAAATATGTGTCGGGCACCGGCTTGCAGAAATCCTTGCAGCGAACTTGTTACGCCCCAGCTGTCGTACAGGAATAGGTCGCTCCGACATTCGGATTTGATCAACCTCCCGGACGATATTTAGGACCTTAGTGTGAAGATTCCCATCCACCGCGAAGGGTGGCCCGCGATCAGTATTTTCGCTGGTCTGAACGCGCTTCTGTTTTTGTTCACCGGTCCTTTCGGCGTGCTGGGGCTGCCGCTGACGATCTGGTGTGTCTGGTTCTTCCGCGATCCGGAACGGGTGACGCCGGACGGCGAGGGGCTTGTCATCAGCCCGGCCGACGGCAGAGTGCTGGCCCATGTCGTGGCCCCGCCGCCAGCTGAACTTGGCATGGGTGACACGCCGTTGACCCGCATCAGCATTTTCATGAATGTCTTCAATGTGCATGTGAACCGGAACCCGTGTGAGGGAACGGTCATGGCGCTAGCCTATCGGCCCGGGAAGTTTTTCAACGCCTCCTTTGACAAGGCGAGCGAGCATAATGAACGTATGGCCGCCCATATTCGAACCCAGGTACCCAATGGTGCCGAGGTTGATATTGCTGTCGTTCAGATTGCCGGGCTGGTTGCGCGGCGTATCAAATGTGATCTGGTTGATGGTCAACAGGTTACCCGGGGTGCGCGCTACGGCATCATCCGATTTGGCAGTCGTCTCGATGTGTATCTGCCCCAGGGGATCACGCCGCTGGTCAACGAAGGTCAACATGTAAACGGCGGCGAAACGGTGCTGGCCGATCTCACGAACGAGATTGGTACAATCAGGGAACCGATATCGTGAAACGCAAACGGTTGCAGGCCCGGCGCCCCAAACATCAGTCATTCACCCGAATGATTCCCAATCTCCTGACCCTGCTGAACCTGTGCGCAGGCGCAACGGCAATTCGCTTTGCCCTCAGTGACCGGTTCGAGGAGGCGGTGGCAGCGATACTACTGGCAGGCGTGCTCGACCTGCTCGATGGGGGTATGGCGCGATTGCTGCGCGCGGGGAGCAAGCTCGGCGCTGAACTGGATTCACTTGCCGACCTGGTGAGTTTTGGCGTCGCACCGGGCGTGATGGTCTACGCGTGGACAATGCATACTGCGGGCGGGATTGGCTGGGTGCCGACGCTGCTATTCTGCGTTTGTGCCGCGCTCCGGCTGGCGCGGTTCAATATCGCACAAGACAACACGACCGAAGCACAGGGTGCCTATAGCTACTTCGTGGGATTGCCAACGCCGGGCGCAGCCGGAATTTTGATGGTGCCGATGGTTCTGGCGTTCCAATACCCCGAAGGCACCTTCGACAATGTGGTGCTCAACGGCAGTGTGACGGTGGTCGCTGCCTTGCTGATGGTGAGCCGGCTTCCGACGTTTTCGCTGAAAGGCGGCCATGTGCCGAACAAATTTGTACTGCCATTGTTGCTGCTGTTCTGCCTTTTGGTTGGGCTTGCCGTCGAAGCGCCCTGGGCAACGCTCACCGTTGTGATGTTGGCCTATATAGCGACCATTCCGATCGGTCTGGTGGCCTTCAAACGGCAGCAACGCAAATTGCTGGCCGAGTTGGAACACACACCAAGCGATGGTGGTGTATGAGACCGCAGGTTTTGAGCATCCGTTGCCTTTGCTCTAAATCAATTATCAAGAGTGGCCGTGGGACCATGGGTGTCACGTCAGAACTTCGAGCAAAGTTTCGAGTACAGTATGGTTGAGTGGTTCATCAATACATCCCGTCGTTTTTGCCGGGACTGCATCGAGAAGCTGATCCACCCGGTCTTTCATCCGCAGCACCCCCCGGAATACACCGCACGCGCTGTGGGGGTGGGATTGTTCGTCGCCTTCACGCCGTTTTTCGGCGTCCACATTGCGATTGTCCTAGCATTGTGGGCCATCACCAGGGCGGTCGGCGGAAATCTATCCTTCAATCCCGTTCTCGCATCGGCCTGGACGCTGATTTCCAACGTATTCACGATCGCGCCGCTGTACTACATCTTCATCCAGACCGGACAGTTTATGTCAGGCCAGTGGAAACAAATTCAAAGCTTTGAGACCTACCTCCCGGAATTCGAAAAGACGTCCTACACCGAGTTCAGCTGGATCGAAGTGATGTCCACGAAAGCGGTTGCTCTGTTCGCGCAATTCGGAGTTCCGTTGTTTTTGGGCTGTCTGCCCTGGGCCTTATGCATCGGCCTGACCGGGTATTGCGTCAGCCTCTATTTCATCCGTCGGCACCGCGCGTCTGTCGCCGAATAGCGCCGCCGCTGATTGCAGCCAGATCAGCGCTGTTTCGCCCAAATGGTGTTCAGGACTCTCAACTCCCCGAGGACGATTTCCTCCTGTCGTCATCAGTTCATGTTGTCTCTGCAAAAGGGTTCTTCTGAGCTCTTTTATTTTGGATAGGGCTCGTTCTGAATCTCGACCGGTAAAAATATCGTGCAATTTCGCCACATTGCGTTGGCACCTTCACCGGGGTGTCCCTATATGAGTCGGGTTACGGCGAAGGATTTATGGCAAACAAGAAAATCAGGACGAATAAGAGCGTGGGGCTGGGCGGTCGTCACCGCTTCGGAATCATAGCGCGCCTGCGGGGTTATTTTTTCGCCGGGCTGCTTGCGGTTGCCCCGATCGGGATCACGCTCTGGCTGTGCTGGATTCTGCTGAAATTTGTGGATGCGCGGGTCACGCCGCTGATACCGCATGCCTATAATCCCAACACCTATATCGATCCGTATTTTCCCCACGAAATTCCCGGTGTTGGCCTGATCGTGATGATCGTTGGCCTGATTATCATCGGCGCGCTGACCCGCATTTTCCTGGGCCGCTATCTGGTCAAGATCAGTGAGAATATCCTCAACAAGATGCCGGTGGTGCGCAGCATATACAGCGCCACCAAACAGATCGCCGAAACGGTTCTGAAACGGCAATCCGAAGCCTTCCGTCAGGTTGTGCTGTTCGAATATCCACGCCGGGGCAGCTGGGCAATCGGGTTTCTGACCGGTTCCACAAAGGGAGAGGTGCAAAACCTCACCGATGATGACGTGGTGAACGTGTTCCTGCCGACCACGCCGAACCCGACCTCGGGCTATCTGCTGTTCATTCCACGGCGCGAATTGGTGCCCTTGAGCATGTCGGTGGAAGAGGGGATCAAAATGATCATTTCGGGCGGGATCGTGACCCCGCCGGACCGGCGGTCGCCCGAGCAGCAGCAGATCAAGCGGATCGCAAGTGCTGACGGCGACAAACCCACCATTGGTCCGGGGTCAGACATTTCCGAACAACCCTTGTCGGTCAATATGAATGCGGCAGAAACACCCGAAACAAAAGATAGCTAACCGGTCCGCGCGTAACGGACGGCCGCGTCTCTCTCAAACAGGTAAAGCAGCGTACGCAGGGCATTGCCGCGGGCCGATGTAAGCTCCGGATCGCGCGAGACGATCAGCCGTGCGTCATCCCGGGCGATGGCCAGCAATTCCCCATGGGCATCCAGATCGACCAGGCGAAACTCCGGCAATCCGGACTGCCGGGTTCCCAGCACATCGCCAGCCCCGCGCAGGCGCAAATCCTGCTCGGCAATTTTAAAACCGTCATCGGTGTCCCGCAGCACCCGCAGGCGTTCGCGTGCGGTTTTCCCGGCATCATGGCCATAGAGCAGCAGGCAGGTGGCATCCCATGACCCGCGGCCGATGCGTCCGCGCAGCTGGTGCAGCTGGGCCAGACCAAACCGCTCGGAATGTTCGATAATCATCACGGTGGCATCTGGCACATCGACGCCGACCTCTATCACTGTGGTGGCGACCAGAATGTCCAGCCCCGGCTCGGCCTTGCCCGCAAACCGGGCCATCACCGCATCCTTTTCCTTACCTGTCATCTTACCATGCACAAGCCCGACCCGGTCACCAAACCGCTGCTGCAGGGCAGCATGACGGGCCGTGGCCGCGGCCACATCAATGGTTTCGGATTCCTCCACCAGGGGACAGACCCAGAAAACCTTGCCGCCACTGTCGATCTGGCGACGCACACCATTGGCGGCGTCCTCAAGCCGGTCAATCGAGGCAGTCGAGGTCACCACGGCCTTGCGGCCGGCAGGCTTGTCCCGCAGCTGGGATTCATCCAGATCGCCATAGGCGGCCAGCATCAGGGTGCGCGGGATGGGTGTGGCCGTCATCAGCAGCACATCAACCGCATTACCCTTGTCAGCCAGCAGCATGCGCTGATGCACACCGAAGCGGTGCTGCTCATCCACCACGGCCAGCGCCAGATCCCGGAACGCGATATCGTCCTGAAACAGCGCATGGGTGCCCACGGCCAGCGGCGCATCCCCGGATGCCAGGCGTTCGAGCAGCGCGGTGCGGGCTTTGCCCTTATCGCGCCCGGTCAGCAGAATGCATTCAACTCCGGCTTTTTCCGCCAGCGGCGCAATCGTTGCGTAATGTTGCTGGGCGAGGATTTCGGTTGGCGCCATCAGGGCGGCCTGACGTCCGGCCTCAACCGCTGTCAGCATCGCCATCAGTGCCACCACGGTCTTGCCGCTGCCCACATCGCCCTGCAGCAGGCGCAGCATCCGGTGTTCGGCCAGCATATCCCCCAGAATATCTTCGATCGCCGTTTGCTGGCTGCCCGTCAGTTCAAAGGGCAGGGCATCGCGCACCCGGGCGCATAAATGATCATCCCCGCTCGTCGGACGCCCGGATTGCCGCCGCACATGGGAGCGCACCAGAGTGATGGCGAGCTGACTGGCGAGCACCTCGTCATAGGCCAACCGGGACCGGGCCTGGGTGCCGGCATAAATATCTTTCAGTTCCAGAGGCTTATGGGCGGTTGCCAGCGCGTCGCGCCAACTCTCCCAGCCGCGTTCCCTGAGGAAGGCCGGATCCAGCCATTCGGGCAATTCGGGTGCCCGTTCCAGCGCGCCCGCGACCGCTTTCCCAAGCACGTTCTGAGACAGCCCTTCTGTCAGTGGATAGACCGGCTGGACTCGCATGATGTTATCCCGCTCCTCAATCCGCCCGACCATATCGGGGTGGGTCATCTGCAGACGGTCTTCATAGAGCTCGGCGGTGCCGCTGATCAGACGCACTTCACCTTCGGGCAGCGCAGTATTCAGGTAGTCCTTTCGTCCGTGGAAGTAGATCAGGGTCATCTCACCCGTCCCATCCGAACAGTCGATCCGATAGGGAATGCGCCGGTTGGCCGCGGGTGGGGGATGGTGCTTGTTGATCGTGACTTCCAGGGTCGCAATCCGGCCCGGCTCCAGATCACTCAGGCTCGGGCTGTAACGCCGGTCAATGATTCCACTCGGCAGGTGCCAGAGCAAATCGACGATCTGCTCACCCAGCAATCGTTCGATATGTTTTCCCATGCGTGGCCCGATGCCTTTGAGGGCGGTAACGGGCGCAAATACGGGGAACAGGACCTCTGGGCGAGAGCGGGGTGGCACGGCGGTAATATTTCCTGCGTTGGTGCGGCTGACAATGGTGATTCGTACCGCTATATCCTACGGCAGCGCCAACGCCCGAGTCAGTAGCGGGCAGGAACGAGACCATGACAGACGAAACCCGAGAAATCCGCATTAAGCGGCTGATCTACCGCAGCCGCTATACCGGAACCAAGGAAACGGACCTTCTGTTGGGGAGTTTCGCCACGCGTCATCTCGACACTCTGGATGAAACGCTGCTCGCCGACTACGAGGCCCTGATCGAAAACAGCGACCCCGATCTGTACATGTGGATCAGTGGGCGCAAGCCAGTTCCTGTGGAATGGGACGGCGAGATCATGAAGTTGCTCAAAACCTTCAAGATCGACGACTGATTTGCTGCTGAACACCAAATTTTCCTGGGACACCGCACAACCCCGCACCCGGTTCACCGGCGTGCCTGAGGGTTGTGATGGCTTGCTGCTTGCCGAACTCCTGTCATCTTGCGAGGGACCGGTTCTGCACGTCTCCAGCGATGACGTGGCCATGAACCGGATGGCGGATTCAATCGGCTTCTTTGCCCCAGATGTGCGGGTTCTTAAATTTCCCGCCTGGGATTGTCTGCCTTATGACCGTGTACCGCCCCGCGGCGACGTAGTTGCCGAACGTCTGGCGACGTTGGCTGCTCTGTCTGACGACAAGTCAAACGGGCCGCAAACGCTTGTGGTGACGACGATTGCTGCAATTTTGCAGCGGGTCACCCCCAAAGCGACGATCCAGCAGGCCAAATACGAGCTTTCCCCGGGTGATCGGGTTGATCTTTCAAAGATCGTCGGATTTTTGGCTGCCAATGGATACCACCGGACCGAAACGGTGCGTGAGCCTGGCGAGTTCGCCGTGCGCGGCGACATTGTCGATGTCTTTGCACCAGGGCTGGAAGAGCCCGTCCGGATTGATCTCTTCGGTGATGAGGTCGAGAAAATCCGGCGCTTCGACGCGTTGAGCCAGCTCACCACCAAGGTGATCGACAGGCTGACATTGCTGCCCTCGAGCGAAATTCTGCTCGACGATGACGCCATTGCACGCTTTCGCACGCGCTATCGGGAGTTGTTCGGGGCGGTGCGCGGGGATGACCCGCTTTATGAGAGCGTCAGCGAAGGCGTGCGCCATCCGGGTATGGAGCACTGGTTGCCGCTGTTCTATGCCGAGACCGAGACCTTGTTCGGTTATGTCGATGGTCCGGTTGTGCTGGGCGCACAAACCGCCGAAGCGCGGGAAGACCGGTTTGACCAGATCGTCGACTATCACACCGCACGGGCCAATGCCCCCAGCACCACCGAAGGTGAGGCGCCCTATAACCCGTTGGCGCCTGACACGCTCTATCTCAGCCCCGTGCAATGGGATGATCTGCTGAATGCACGGGTGGTGATCGAACTCGACAGCTTTGAGGCGCCGGAAGAGAGCGGCGTTTCGATGTCTCTCGCAGGACGGCGCACTGTCGACTTCGCCGATGCGCGCAACCGGGCTGACGTCAATCTGTTCGACGCTGTGCGCACCCGGATCGCCAACGAACAGCGCGACGGGCAGGGCATCGCCATTGCCTGCCATTCACAGGGTTCCCGGGACCGGATGCTGCAGTTGCTGACCGATCATGAAATCGAGGGCACGCGGCCCGTCGGCAACTGGAACAATGTCGTGACCGCAGGGGCAACGGACATTCCGATGTTCGTACTTCCGATGGACCATGGGTTCAGCATGCCCGGCCGGACATTTTACACCGAACAGGACATCCTCGGTGATCGACTGGTCCGCAAACGTCGGCCTGCGCGCGCCTCTGAGCACCTGATCGCCGAAATGGCGAGCCTGACCCTTGGTGACATCATTGTTCATGCTGATCATGGTATTGCCCGTTACGACGGCCTGGAAACGCTGGAAATTGGCGGCGCACCCCATGATTGTCTGCGGCTGATCTACGCCGGTGATGACAAATTGTTCCTGCCCGTTGAAAACCTCGACCTTCTTTCGCGGTTTGGCTCCGAAGCCAGCGAAGCGCAGCTCGACAAACTAGGGAATGCGAGCTGGCAGGCACGGCGGGCGCGAGTCAAAAACCGTATCACCGATATGGCCGACAAGCTGATGGCTCTGGCGGCCGAACGGGAGCTGCGCTACGCACCGCGTATGGAAGTCCCGCCGGGCGCCTATGACGAATTTTGTGCGCGCTTTCCATTCACGGAGACCGAAGATCAGGGCCGGGCAATTGATGACACGGTCGCCAGTCTGGCCGCGGGCAAACCCATGGACCGTCTCGTCTGTGGTGATGTGGGCTTTGGCAAAACCGAAGTTGCCATGCGTGCCGCATTCGTGACCGCCATGGCGGGACGTCAGGTTGCTGTGGTGGTGCCAACGACATTGCTGGCGCGTCAGCATTTTGCAAATTTCAAAGCACGTTTTGCCGGACTGCCCGTTCGGATTGCGCAGATATCGCGTTTGACGTCAGGGAAAGACGCGCAGGAAGCACGTGAAGGCCTGACAAACGGCCAGGTCGATATCGTTATTGGCACCCACTCGCTGCTGTCAAAATCTATTGCGTTCCGCGACCTGGGTTTGCTCGTGGTCGATGAAGAACAGCATTTCGGGGTGGGACAGAAAGAACGCCTCAAGGCCCTGAGCAGCGATGTCCATGTCCTCACGCTCACCGCAACGCCAATTCCGCGTACTCTGCAGCTGGCGCTGACCGGGGTGCGCGAACTGAGCCTGATCACAACACCGCCGGTCGACCGGCTGGCCGTGCGCACTTTTGTGCTGCCCTATGACAGCGTCACCATTCGTGAAGCGATCATGCGCGAGCATTTCCGGGGCGGTCAGACTTTCTATGTCTGCCCCCGGGTCAGTGACATTGCGCTTCTGGAAGAGCGGTTGCGCGAACTCGTCCCCGAGGTCAGCCTGGGAGTGGCCCATGGGCAAATGCCCGTCACGGCGCTGGAGGACGTGATGACCGCGTTCTACGACAAGCAATTCGACGTTCTGCTGTCGACCAATATCGTGGAATCCGGTCTTGATGTGCCCACCGCCAACACGATCATCCTGCATCGTGCCGATATGTTCGGTCTGTCCCAACTCTATCAGTTGCGCGGGCGGGTTGGGCGTTCAAAAACCCGGGCCTACGCCTATCTGACATTGCCGAACAACCAGATCCTTTCGGAGACCGCGCGCCGACGCCTCGATGTAATGCAGACCCTCGATACGCTCGGGGCCGGCTTCAGTCTGGCGAGCCATGATCTGGATATTCGTGGTGCTGGCAATCTGCTGGGCGAGGAACAGTCCGGACATATCCGCGAAGTGGGCGTGGAACTCTATCAACAGATGCTTGAGGACGCCGTCGCCGCGGCACGCGAGACAGGCAGTGTGCAGGCGCCCACAGAAGAATGGACACCGGCAATTTCCGTCGGAGCTCCCATTTTGATTGCCGACACCTATGTGGCTGATCTTGGTGTGCGTCTGGGGCTGTATCGACGAGTGGCGGCACTTGTGGATGCGCAGGAAATCGAGGCGTTCGCTGCTGAACTCATTGACCGGTTTGGTCCGATCCCGGACGAAGTGGAAAACCTTCTTGAAGCGATCACCCTGAAACGGCTGTGCCGGGACGCGGGTGTCGAAAAGCTCGATGCAGGCCCAAAGGGCGCGGTCGTCACGTTCCGCGACAATACGTTCAGCAATCCCTCGGGACTGGTGGCGTTTATCACGAAAGAATCCGGAACCGTACAACTTCGCCCGGATCACAAGATGGTTTATCGACGCGACTGGCGCGAGACACAGAAGCGCATGGTCGGCGTCCGTCGTCTGATGCGAACCTTGTCCAAAATTGCGCTGGAACCGAAAGAAAACGCGACCCAGTAAGCGTTACTCGGCGGCCAGTAAAACATCCGCCAGGTCAAACAACGGATAGAACGCCTCGGGCTCCTGCGCTCCCGATATGGAGTAGGCGCCATTAATGATGAATGACGGCACGGCCTTGATCCCCATGCGTCGTGCTCTGAGGTCCTCCGCCAGCACCGCGTCGCGATCTTCTTCCCCTGCGAGGTATCGGATGACATCCGCACTCTCGAGCCCACAACGTACTGCAATTCGGGTCAGGGCTTCATCATCTCCGATGTCTTCACCATCCAGGAAGAAAGCCTGAAAGACAGCTTCAACGATGGGGGACTGGCGGTCATGACGTCCTGCGAACCGGATCAACCGATGAGATTGAATTGTATTCGGCATACGGTCCTGTATCTCGAAATTGAACGGGATACGCTCGGAGTGACCGGCGCGGGCAATTGCGGAATAGACGTTCTCCGCGCGTTCGGGGCTTCCGAATTTGGCGGAGAGATACTGCGCACGGCTCATGCCTGCGACAGGCATATCCGGATTGAGCTGAAACGCCCGATAGTTGATCGAAACATCGACGTCATCGCGCTCTGCCAGCGCACGCTCAAGCCGGCGTTTGCCAAGAAAGCACCACGGGCAGACAGTGTCGGAATACACATCAATCTGAAGCATTCAGAAATCCTGCGCGGGAGCCGTACACGGGTCAACCCCGGTGCGAAGAGAGGTTCGCGGATTCTGCGTGATCGTTCATAATCCGCGTAACGGAGAGACAATTATGATTCTTGAACATCGTGCCTACACCATGCAACTCGGATTTCTCGAGAAATTCTATGAAACGCAGGTCGAACGGGGGTTCGATGTTATCGCCCCGGTTCTCGACCGTCTGGTTGGCTATTTTTCCACTGTCGACGGGCCACTGGAACAGGTGGTGCACCTCTACGCCTTTGATTCACTCGAAGACTGGCGCGACCGACTACACGGGCTCTACGGCATCCCGGAACTCGAACCTTATTTTCAGAAAGTTCGCCCCCTCATGCTGGCACAGGAGAACCATATCCTGCTGCCAGCCCCGCTCGCAGAACTCTCACCCCATTTCACCATGGAACAGTATTGGCAACGGACCGATGGGCCTGTCACCGGTTCGGAATCCATGCGCGACCTTCTGGTCGAAGAGCAAATTGTCAGCCTGACACCCGGGATGCTGGGACGATATTGGGACGCCATGGAACAAATGGGCGTGAAAGCGCTCTCGCCGCTTGAAACCAAT
>JABJAG010000062.1 GCA_018666195.1 Alphaproteobacteria bacterium | reverse complement strand
GGTGACCACCTTGCCAACAGATTCATGTTAACAATTTGCTAACCAATTTCCGTACCCCTCGTCAGCCAACAGAAGCCCGATATGAATGAAAATGAAGTTCTTATCCTTGATTCGGTAACTAAATTTGAGCGGCGTGATTTTGGAAAGGTTGCGATCGCGGCCTCTCACGGCGGCGCTTATGCCGGGTACCTCGCCGCACGCGTCGGCATTCGCGGCGTTATTCTCCACGACGCCGGGATCGGCAAAGATCAGGCAGGGATTTCCGCACTGCCCTATCTCGACGGACTGAGCATAGCCGGCGCCACGATCGACTACAGAAGTGCACGCATCGGTGATGGCCAGGCGATGGCCGAGACCGGTTTGATCAGCCATGTAAACCAGACGGCCAGACAAGCCGGCTGTGGCGTTGGCCAGACAGCCATGATCTGCGCGATGGCCATGCGGACTGCAAAGGGCACCGGGGGCGAAGTCCCGGGCTATGCGGAGGCCCGCTTTGTTTTGCACGAAACGCCTGGCGCTCCAAAAGTCATCGGCTGCGATTCAACCTCACTGGTGAAACGTGAAGACGAAGGACAGATCGTGGTGACCGCATCCCACGGAGACCTGCTGCGGGAATCACCGAGCTGGGGCGCGCGTCCTGATGTACTTGCTGCCATTTTCAACGACGCCGGCTCCGATGCTCCTTCGCGCCTCCCCGATCTCGACACCCGCGCTATTACGGGCGCGACTGTATCTTCGCAGAGCGCACGGATTGGCGATGCTCGGTCCACTTTCGAAGACGGGATTATCTCCCATATCAACAAAACCGCTCGCAAGCGCGGCGCATACATTCAGATGAGTTGCAAGGATTTCGTTCGGCAGATCATCGACAGTAGCCGCGGCGCTGTCTAAATCTGCCTAGGCAAGCATCTCTTTGACCCGTGCAACAATACGGTCAGCCTTGATTTTGTAAGCTTCCTCCAACGGGATCGAAAACGGGATCGGGATGCGCTCACCGCCCAGACGCGCAACGGGCACCCCAAGTTCTTCTGCAACCTCGGCAGCAACTTCACCACCAAAACCACCGACACGCACCGCTTCGTGGACAACAAGCAATTTCCCGGTCTTTGCAACTGACGCCATGACCGTTTCACGATCCCATGGCCACAGGGTGCGAAGGTCGACCACCTCAGCCACTACACCCTCACCGGCCAGAACTTCGGCAGCTTCGGACGCGACGCCCACCTGTGCGGCCCAACTGACAATGGTGATGTCTCTGCCGTCGCGAACCGTGCGTGCGGTGCCGAGGGGTATTTCGGATTGATCGCTCTCATCGACCTCCCCGGTCATGCCCCACAGGCCCTTGTGTTCCATATAGACCACCGGATCATCGCACCGGATTGCAGCCTTCAGCAGGCCGCGGTTTTCCGCAGGCGTGCCCGGCGTGACCACAACCAGACCCGGCACATGGGTGTACCAGGCTTCCGGCGACTGGGAGTGCTGCGCGGCAATACCGCCGCGTATGCCAATCGGCATTCGTGCCACCATTGGCACCCGCGCCTGTCCGCCAAACATGTATCGCGCCTTGGCAGCCTGATTGACGAGTTCGTCCACGGCACACATGGCAAAATCCGAAAAGCGCAGTTCCGCGATCGGTCGTGTCCCCGCCAGTGCCGCACCCACGGCAGCCCCCATGATGGTCGATTCTGAAATCGGCGTGTCGACAATCCGGTTGTCCCCGAATTCGGCCTGAAGGTCGCTGTACTGGCCGGCCATGCCGCCCTCATACCCAAGGTCTTCACCCAGCGCCCAGACCGTCGGGTCACGACGCATCTCTTCCTGCAGACCAAGACGAGCCGCCTGTGCGTAGGTCATCTCGCTCATGACGCCACCCCCGGAATGGCCGGTGCGCCCACATCCTGAACATCGGTGAATGCGAGCGATGGATCAGGCCAGTCGGCTTGCTTGGCGTCCTCGACATATCCCGCAATTTCAGCCGTCACCTCGTCACGCATGCCGTCGAGTTCGTCCTGACTCAACCCGTTTTCAAGCAGCCAGGCCTCAGTGCGCCGGATGGGCTCGTGCGCGAGCGCCGCTTCGGCTTCTCCCGCTTCACGGTATCCAGCATCGTCATGAGCAAAATGCCCGCGCAGACGATAGGTCATCGCCTGAATGAGCTGGGGGCCCGAGCCGTTACGAATTTCGGATATGACACGCGCCGCCGTGCCATCGACGGTGAACAGATCATTCCCGTCGATGGTCACCGCAGGCACATCAAAGCTCTCGGCGCGCTTGGCAATACCCTCACCCGCCGTCACCAGACGGGTGGTGGTCGTAGCCGCGATCTGATTGTTTTCACAAACAAAAAGCACCGGCAGCTCATAGACCTTGGCCCAATTGAGCGCCTCCATGAACGGCCCGCGATTGATCCCCCCATCGCCGATGAAATTCACAACAATCCGGTCTTGTCCGAGAAGCTTCACCGCCTGCGCCGCCCCCACCGAGATGGTGCAGCCATCTGCGATCACGCCATTCGCACCGAGCATACCGACCGAGAAGTCCGCGATATGCATGGAGCCGCCCTTGCCGTCGCTTGTACCGCCGACCTTGCCGAAAAGTTCCAGCATCATGGCGCGCGGGTCCGCGCCCTTGGCAATGGAATGCCCATGCCCCCGATGATTGCTGGTCAGATAGTCGTCGTCGCGCAGGTTTTCGCAGATCCCGACCGCGATGGATTCTTCGCCGATATACTGATGCACAGATCCCCGGACATGCCCGACAAAGAAATTCTCTCCCGCGGCCTCTTCGAAAGCTCGGATCACCAGCATCTTGCGAAACATCGCAGCGACGCGGGCCGGCTCATTCGCCAAATTGCTCGTCACACCACTCTCCCCGGCTTATACATTTCAAGTCCCGCAGCAGTATCGCGCGCGAATTTGCGTGCGGTAAAGCCGAGGCCTCAGAATTTGAAGCCGGGTTCGGGAGCGTAAGGCCGTTAACCGATGGCTTTGTTCACGCGCGGCATGACTTCAGTGGCCATCAGTTCCATCGAGCGTTTGCCCAAAGCTGGATCAACCCAGTCATGCCCGGCATAGACCAGCGTCCCGAAGTCACCCACTTCTTCGCGGAACGCCAGAAGATCATCAACGATCTTGTCCACGGTGCCAGCCATCACCAGCGAATCCACCATGAAATCAGTGGTCACGTCTTCTTCGTGCTGATCCCGGGATGTTTTGAACAGGCCCAATTTTCCTGACCGTCGCAGTTTTTCACCAAGCTGATGAAAGTAGAAGCGATAGGGAGATTGGGGACCAGTGCCATAATCTTTCGCAACCTTGTCGTCATCGGCGACAAAGATCGAACGTGCCACCCGCCACACCGAAGGATCGGCCTTGCGACCGACAGCCTCGCAGCCTTCGGCGTAATTGGGCCAATGGGTTGCGACCCATTTGGACTGCAGGAAATTGGCCGATACAGGAATCCATCCCCGCTTGCCGATCTCGATCACACCCTTTGAATAGGGTGCCACAACCGTTCCGAAAATATCGGGATGCGGATCACGCTGGTACGGCTTCAGAATATAGCCCTGCCCCAAATCTTCCTGATGCGTCTTGGCCGTCGAGATATTCCAGTACTTGCCCTCACGGTTGTAGGGCGGATCCTCAGTCCAGAGCGCGATAATGTGGTTGATCGCCTCCTCGAACTTCTCATTGCGATCAATATCGAGCGTGCCAAACACCTCGGAGTCAGACTGGAGGTTGCCCGGACTGATTCCCAGCATGAAGCGTCCCTTCAGCATGTGATCGATCATCGAGGCTTCACCAGCGAGCGCTGCAGGATGGTGATGGCCAAGATTCGCAGTGCCGGTTGCCAGCTTGATGTTCTTCGTGGCTTCGGCAACCCAGGCGATAAACATCAGGGAGTTCGGCACTGGCTCGAAACGGTCGGTCACATGCTCGCCCATATAGGCTTCAGAAAACCCCAGCTCGTCGGCAAGAATGAAGGCTTCGCGGTCCTCTCGAAGGGTCTCGCTGATCGGTCGATCCGCCGGGTGCAACGGCATCGTGAAAAATCCAAGTTCCATTTTCATCGTCTTTCTTCAAGCATGTGAACCAGCAGTAAACTAGTATGTGAGGAAACTTCTGCAAGGCTTGTTACAAATCAAGGCAGCGCAGGTCCTTGTCGGTCTCAGAATTCGGGCAATTGAAGCAACATCGCTGGCAGACAATCCTTCCGTCGCGTAGGTTTCAAACTGACAAGACGAAATCATCGTCAGAACAGATCGTACCGGGGACCCAAACATGACCGACACCACGGCCGATGGCGGAAACGTCAAAATCGAAATGTCCGGTGGCGAGGCCATCGCCGAGATGCTCAAGCTTCACGATGTGGGCCCGATGTTCGGGATGGCCGGGTTCCAGCTGCTGCCATTCTATGATGCGGTGCGCGAACTTGGCATGCAGCACACCCTGATCAATGACGAACGCAGCGGCGCCTTCATGGCAGACGCCTGGGCACGGGTCACGGGACGCCCCGGGGTTTGCGATGCGACCCTCGGGCCTGGCGCGACCAATCTCCTCACTTCGCTGACCGAATCTCTCAACGCCGGCATCCCTCTGATCGCGATGATTGGTGACACCAACCGCGAACATGCCTGGAAAAACATGACCCAGGAGACCAAACAGGTCGAAATGTTGCGGCCGGCCGTTAAAGAAGTCATCCGCGTCGAGGTCGGCACACGTATCCCCGAACACATCCGCTATGCCTACACGATTGCCACGACCGGACGACCGGGACCGGTATTGCTCGATGTCCCCGAGGACATCTGTCACGGCGTCTTCGAATTCGATGCCGATGATATATTCGCCGATCCTACCACGACCCACGCCCCGTCCAGGCGCACGCGTCCGGCACGCGATGACCTGGAACGCGCCATCGAACTTCTGGCCGATGCCAAGCGCCCGGTGATCCTGGCTGGCGGCGGCATTCACATTTCAGGTGCCCAGGACGAACTGACCGCATTTGCCGAAGAGCAGTCGATCCCGGTGGGTCACACCCTGTCCGGCAAGGGGTCCATCGCCTGCGTTCACGATCTTTCGCTTGGACTGTTTGGACGTTACTCGCGTACGGCCAATGATGTGCTCGAAACGGCCGATGCTATTTTCGTCGTCGGCTGCAAGCTCGGCGAAATTGCGACCAAGCGTTACACCGTGCCCCGTCCGGGCATTCCGATCATTCACCTCGACATCATGGCCGAGGAAATCGGCCGCTGGGCGCGGACCGACGTGGCCCTGTGTGGGGACGCGCGCGAAGGCATACGTGATCTGCGCGAAGCTCTTTCAGATGGGGCTGAAAAACGCCGCGCCACGCGTGCTGAATTCATCACCGAAGTCAGTGCCGGAAAAGCGAAATGGCGCGCCGAGGTCGAAGAACGCCTCACCTCGGACGAAGTCCCCGTCAACATGGCGCGCATGGTCCACGAGCTAAACAATGTGCTGCCCGAAGACGCGATTCTTGTTGCCGATGGAGGCTTTGCCGCCCATTGGACCGGCCTGATTTACGACACCAAGAAAGCCGGGCGCGGCTATATCCCGGATCGCGGCATGGCCTCGATTGGCTACGGTGTGTCGGGTGGCATTGGCGCCCAGCTCGCAGCGCCTGATCGACCTGTGTTTACGCTCACCGGCGATGGCGGGCTGAACATGACATTGGGTGATCTGGAAACCGCCGCACGCCTGAAGGTGCCCGTCACGGTGCTGGTCGTGAACAACGC
>JABJAG010000061.1 GCA_018666195.1 Alphaproteobacteria bacterium | reverse complement strand
GCGTTGTGCCAGCCTGCCAGACACTCGATTGCGTTTCCATTTTCGCGCTGACTGCATCAGATGCAAAGGCGGTGCTGGACATTGCGGGTGTTCAGGACCCTGACCATCCGTGGTCGCGCGAGGTATTGGACAACCCGGCGATACCCGCACAGAACTTCACCTTCGCTGTCCCGGCGCCTGATGATCTCGAGTTCTTTGGCAATGATGATTACGCCGCAGAATTTGAGGTGGCCTGTGCCCGAATGGAATCCATCGGCGGTCAGCGACGCACATTCGACTACACAGCTTTCGCCGAAACGGCTGCACTTCTCTATGGCGGCCCCTGGGTCGCCGAGCGGTTTCACGCCGCGCGTAGCATCGCAGAGACCCAGCCCGAATCTTTGCTGCCCGTCATCCGGTCGATCCTGGAAGGCGCGAAGAACTTCGATGCCGTGGATACCTTCGACGCGCAATACCGGCTGGAGGAGCTCCGCCATCAATGCGCAGACTTTTGGGACGATTTCGATCTTATGGTCCTTCCAACCGCGCCCACACACCCGACGATCGCGGCCGTCGAAGCAGAGCCGGTCAAGCGGAACAGCGAACTCGGGACATACACAAACTTTGTGAACTTTCTCGACCTCTGCGCCGTTTCAGTGCCCGCCGCCATGACCGGCACGCCCCGTCTTCCCTTCGGAGTAACGATGATTGGGCCGACAGGCGATGATACGGCTTTGTTGGAACTAGCGGACCGCTTTCACCGCGATGCGGGCCTGGCACTGGGTGCATCCGGACACAAGCCGCCTGCGGGTGTTGAGGTTCCCTCACCAGAAACAACCACGATCCGCATCGCTGTCTGCGGTGCGCATCTTTCCGGGCAATCCCTCAACCATCAGCTCACCGACCGCGGCGGGCGCCTGGTTGCTGAGACCACCAGCGCTGCTGCGTATCGCTTCTACGCATTGGCCGGCGGACCACCTGCACGCCCCGGCATGATCCGTGTCGATGACGGCGCAGCAATCGGCGTCGAGGTCTGGGAACTTCCCGCTGAGACTGTCGGCAGTTTTGTAGCCGGTATACCAGCACCGCTGGGCGTCGGACGGCTGGAACTCGCCGACGGGACGGATGTGATGGGGTTTCTGTGTGAGCCCTACGCAATCAGCGACGCCGTTGATATCACAGAGTTCGGCGACTGGCGGTCCTACCTGCAGGAAACAAATGCCTGACGACCGGGGCTTCTAGGCCACGCTCCCTTCGAGCGTCGGCATACCCTCTGACTGTCCGAAATGCGGGATCGCCTCAACGAGCGCGCGCGTATAGTCCTCTTTCGGGTTCGTAAGAAGCTCTGAAGCCTTGCCGGTTTCGACAATACGTCCTTCGTTCATCACGATCACTCGGTCGCAAAGCAACCGCACGACGTTCAGATCGTGGCTCACAAAGATATAGGTCATACCCAGTTCTCGACGCAGACGATCAAGCAGCAGCAGGACAACCGCCTGAACCGACACATCCAGTGCCGATGTCGGTTCGTCGAGAATCAAAAGCTTCGGACGGAGCGCGATTGCTCTCGCAATGCCAACCCGCGCTTTCTGACCGCCTGAAAGCTGGTGCGGAAAACGAGTCAGCAATTCCGTCGGCAGACCGACCATTGTCGCAAGTTCTTCGATCGTATGCGCAAGGCTTGTTCGATCCATGGGTGCGCCCAGACGCCGCAACGGCTCCGCAATCGCATCGAACGCGCTAAAACGTGGATTGAGGCTTTCGGTCGGATCCTGAAACACCATCTGAATCGCAGCACGCAGCGGATGACGCGCAAATTTGCGCGCCGGGATTGCGCCGATGTCCTCACCGTCAAACAGGATCGTGCCCTCGGTCGGATCGAGCAACCGCGTGACCATGCTCGAGGTCGTTGATTTCCCGCAGCCGGATTCTCCAACCAGCCCGACACTCTCGCCAGACCCGACTACGAAATCGATCGCATCGACCGCTCGAAACACAGACGGCGACGGTGTGAGGTTCGGGCGCAGGATGCGATCCATGACACGCCGTCGCTCCGCAGTCTCATGAAGCGGATACTCCTTCACAAGACCCCGCACTTCGAGAAGCGGAGGAGCTTCACCCTCAACCTCCAGCTCGGTTGAGGCGGTAGCTGCCGAAACCCGTTCATCGTCTTTGGCAACATCCGAAAGGTCTTCGAGGCGGGAGTCCGGCCGAGGCGTCGCCTGGATCAGCTTCTTTGTGTAGGGATGCTGAGGGTCACTAAACAAAACATCTGTCGGTGCCGATTCCACGACCTCACCGCTTTGCATCACCACAATTCGCTGACAGTAACGCGCGGCAAGACCGAGGTCATGGGTGATCAGGATCGCGGCCATGTTCCGGGCAGAGGTCAGATCGCGGACGATATCCATCGTCGCCTTCTGAGTGGTCACATCCAGACCCGTGGTCGGCTCGTCAGCAATAAGAAGTGCCGGCTCGCAAGCCAGGGCAATCGCGATCATCACCCGCTGACACATGCCGCCAGATAGCTCATAGGGATATGCATGATATCGCTGTTCCGGGCGCAGAATACGAACCTGCGCCAGGAGGTCGATGGCCTTCTGCTTCACGTCACGATGGTGCACCTGTGTGTGCTGCAACAGCACATCCTCGATCTGTGCCCCAACCTTCCGGATCGGGTTGAGCGCTGTGCGCGGACTCTGAAAGATCATCGAGGCTTCGCGACCGCGCAGCTCCCGCAGATCGCGCTCCCGCGCACCAATCATTTCGAAGCCACCGAAGTTCGCCGATCCGCCCGTGGCACGCCCGGCCCGATCGAGAATTCCCATCACCGTATAGGCGGTCACGGATTTACCCGAACCACTTTCACCAACAACGCCGACCATCTCCCGCTTGTGAACTTCGAAGCCAACCTCATGCAGTGCTTCAACCACACCGCTACGAGTTTTGAACTCTACGGTCAGATCCTTGATCGCGAGCAACGGAATATCGGATGTATCGGTCATCGGATCGCACTCATGTGCGGCGCTGCGGATCAATCAGATCACGCAGGCCATCGCCGAGAAGATTAAAACAGAAGACCGCCAGCATCAGGGCTGCGCCAGGGAACAGCGCGAGCCACCACTGGCCCGAAACGATGAAGGTCGCACCCTCGGCAACCATAATCCCCCATTCTGGCGAAGGCGGACGTACGCCGAGCCCGATGAAGGAGAGTCCGGCGGCGTTTAGGATCGCCCAGCCCAGATTCAACGAAACCTGCACCATCATCGGTGGCAGGATATTCGGGTAGAGATGAAAGGTGAGAAGACGGGCATCAGAATTACCTGCCAGTTTGGCTGCGTCCACAAAGCCAGCCTGACGGCGGATGTTCACCTCTGCACGAGCCACGCGTGTGTAAAACGGCAGATTGATGATCGCCGTGGCATAAACAATGTTCTCCACCGTGTTGCCCAGTGCGGCGACGATCCCCATGGCCAGGACGAACAATGGGAACGCCATAATGGTATCGACGGACCGGCCAACAATGCGGTCTGTCCAGCCACCGTAGTAGCCCGACAAGCAACCGAGCACACTGCCAATCACAAAGGAAAGCGCCACAGCCGAAAACGCGATCATAAAATCCAGTCGTGTGGCAACGATAACCCGGCTGAAAACATCACGCCCCAGATTGTCGGTCCCAAACCAGTGTTTCCAGGACGGGGGCTGCAACGCACTGCTCGTGTCACTGGCCAACGGGTCAAAGGGCACAATCCACGGACCAAAGAACGCCAGAAACACGAACATGCCGAACAGGCAGAATGCAAACAGCGTAACCGGGTTCTCACTCACCACGTATCGGAAGTGCCGCCACCAGGCCGCAAGGGAGGATTCTATCTTGTCGTCGGGCTGCTCAATCACCGCCATCGGTCAGCCCTCCATCCCGATGCGTGGATCAACGATGGTGTAGAGCACATCAATGGCAAGATTGATCACCACGAAAAGGATCGCCATGGACAGGACAAATCCTTGCACGGCCGCAAAATCAGAAACGATCAGCGCATTCACCGCATAAGAACCAATCCCGGGCCAGGCAAAGACCTTCTCCACCAGAACATTTGCACCGAGCATGAACGAGAACACCATCCCCAGCGTGGTGAGAATCGGCAGCAACGCATTCCGGAACGCATAGGCAAACAAGACCTTTGATCGCGACAGGCCGCTGGCCTGGGCTGTCCGGATATAGTCGCTTCCGAGCGCCTGTAACATCGACGCACGGGTCATGCGCGCAAGTGGCGCAAGCACGAACACCCCCATCGATACAGCGGGCAGAATGATCTGCGCAAACGCAGCCCGAAAGGTTTCGAAATCACCTGCGATCAGACTATCGATCAGAAAAAATCCGGTCACATGATCGGGTGCTATGAAATAGATATCTATGCGCCCGAGCGGCGACGGCGCCAAATCCGCGATGTAATAGAATATGTAAACAAAGAAGAGCCCGGTGAAGAAAACCGGCAACGACACGCCAGCGGTCACAACCACGCGACATAAGTGATCGATCCAGGTATTCGGTCGCGTGGCCGCAAGAATACCCAGTGGCAGGGCAGTTCCAATTGCAAAAATCAGCGCAACCAATGTCAGTTCAAGAGAAGCTGGCAGCCGCGTGGCCAGTTCCTCAATCACAGGCCGACCTGTGCTGATTGAAACGCCCAGATCGCCCCGGACCAAATCACCCAGATACAGCCAGAACTGCTCTGGCAAACTTTTGTCCAGACCGAGTGCAGCACGCACTTCGGCAATGGACTGTTCATCCGCGGCAGGCCCGGCGAAATACACCGCCGGGTCACCCGGAAGCGCCCGGGTCAGGAGAAAGGTGACGATGATGATTCCGATGATCGAAGGAATTGCCTGCGTCATACGCTGGCCGATCATGGCAAATCTATTCATCTCTCAACGTCTTCCTGATCCGGGCTTGTCCAGATGCAATGCGTTAACTACGCATCGCCCTTATCGAGATTTCGGACATCGAGCTGGCGATGGAACCAGTACTCGTAGCCCTTCACGTTCTTCTGGGTCGCGACGTCGAGGAAGGGCTGATAGAACGGAATCAGCGGGACCTCATCAAAGGCGATTTCCAGCATCCGCTTGACGTTTGGCTCATAGGCCGGATCCTCAATCGGGAGATTGAGTGTGGCTTCAACCAGCGCCTCAACCTCTTCATTGCGGTAGTTCATCGAATTGAACAGATGCCCGTGCTGATAGACCCAGAAGAAGTAATAATCCGGGTAGTTCAGCCAACCACCAAAGTTTTTCATGTGCATTGGCAGTGACTTTTCCACCAACGCCTTGGTACGCCAGTTGGCTCCGGGGACCTTATCGAGCGTGGACTTCACACCGATCTTGCCGAGACCTTCCTGAACCAAAAGAGCGGCGGGTTCAGACCAATCCGCAAAGCCCAGATTGAACGAGATCGGAACCTCAAATCCATCCTTGTACCCGGCTTCCGCGAGTAACTCCTTCGCGCGGTCATAATCTGTGTCGTAAGGATAGGGCTGCGGCCAGTCGATTGTGGCGGGCTTCATGGATTTGCCGCCATACATCGGTACACCGCGACCGTAAGCAGCGGCCTCGAAGATCTCCTTGTAGGGGATCGAATAGGCAACGGCCTTACGCACCAGCTTGTTCTGGAACGGCTCAAAATTCATGTTGAGGCCGAGCGCATACATCGAGTTCTCGATCGGGGCACCCTGAACATTGACCTTCCCGGCATCTGCCAGCTCTCTAAAGTCACGCGCTGGCAGATCCAGAGAAATATCCGCATCGCCCTTTTCAATGAGCGCGCGACGAGTCGATGCAGACGGCACCTCACGAACGATCACGCGTTCAACGCCAGGCAGCGCACCACTTTTCCAGTCGTCAAACCGCTTGTAGACGATCTGAACACCGGGGTCCCAGCGATCGACCATGAACGCGCCACCACCGAGGGGATTGCGATGCATGTATTCGAGTGCCCAAGGATCTTTCTCCGTTGCGTGCTGCAAGGCAGCCTTTGAATTGATAATGATGGGAACGGGGACACCCACATCCGGCAAGGTCAGCTTGGACTTGCGGATGAAATCAATCTTGAAGGTATGCGGATCAACAACCGAGAACTGCTCCGGCTTCTCAAGAGAGCCAGCCTTCATCTGCACAGTCGGGAACCCACCCACGGAGACAGCTCGATCAAAAGACCATTTCACGTCTTCTGCCGTGACAGGTGAGCCATCATGGAAGACAGCGTCCTTGCGCAGGCTGAACGTCATCGACATGCCGTCAGCTGCAAGGGCCCAGCTCTCGGCAAGTTCGGGGACGATGTCCTCGTAATTGTACATCGTGGTGCCGTTGGCCAACGTCTTCGATCCGAAGCTTACGAGCCGATCATAAACGTTGACCGCAATCGCATAACTTGGTCGGTTGGTGCCCGAACGATGGATATCCATGCTGTTGGGACCGTTCGGCAATACGACAACCACTGTGTCGTCACGTCCTGCCGCACTGGCCGGCAGATTCCGAAGCATCGGAACCATTCCCACTCCGGCCACGAGACCGGATGTTTTCAAAAAGTCACGCCGTTTCATTGATAAGCCTCCTGTTGCTCAACGCTGTCCCGCAAAACACGAAGGGGCAGCTTTGAGAAGAGACATTGCAAAGAGTTTGCCAGACTGCTGTTCGGCGCTTCGCAAAAACTGGCGAGAGCCAGAAAACATATACGAATCAATGCGAAAAAAGTTTCCGGCCCTCAGCCGAATTGCATTTTCAGCACGTGACAAGGCACGTCCGCGTTCAACCATCTGCCCAATCGATAATCACCCGACGCACAGGTGCCCATTTTGTGTGCAATATTTCGTTTCTCCTTTTTTTTCATAAGTTTGTGGGTATTTAATAAAAATTCCGGAACACCGGTCGGTTCGGCAGACTGTCGTGCTGCGTTCAAATTCTGGTACGGAACTTGCTGACTTCTCCAGGCATTCCGACACCATCTGGAGCCAAACAATGACCTTGGAATTCGACCTCGTCCTGACCGGCGGACGTCTTATCGATCCAGCAACCAATACAGACGCCAATCGCGATATCGGTATTCGCGCAGGCAAGATCGCCGCCATTGCAGATCACCTGCCATCAGAGAAGGCCAAGACGTGGTGCTGTCAGTCTAAAGCGAACCAGCCTCCAAAATCGTCGACGATCTCGCTTTCATGCCGCGATTTGACGCCATTCAGCTAACGCGACCGAGCGGTTCTGCTTGAAAGTTTCGCGGCTGTTGAGATGACGATCGAAGTTGAA
The DNA here is from genome assembly GCA_018666195.1 of Alphaproteobacteria bacterium. GTDB lineage: Bacteria > Pseudomonadota > Alphaproteobacteria > UBA6615 > UBA6615 > JABJAG01. The sequence goes on along the minus strand of JABJAG010000061.1, from coordinate 504 downwards.
ATGATTGTGGATTGAAGCGTGTATCGAGGCGAATTTCTGCAGGGTCTTTATGTCCCGAAATTTCGACATCGCACCTTCCCGCCTTCGAAACGGTTGGTGCGAGTTTTCAGCCCGGTTGTTGAGCCAACGTCCGCACTCCTGATCCGCAGCATTACCAATCACATTCATCGCTGCACGGTATGATTTGAGCCGGTCTGTCACGATCATCTTCGGACGACCATAACGTTTCTTCGCGCGCTTTAGAAACGTGAGCGCGGCCTTACGATTCCGGCGTTTCGTGGCGAAGACTTCGAGCACCTCGCCCTCGTGATCAACCGCCCGCCACAGGTAATGCGTCTCGCCATTTATCCGAACAAAAACCTCGTCCAGATGCCAGCGCCAGTTTGAATATAATCGATGATGAACGCGCCGCTTCCGGATATCCGCAGCAAACATCGGACCAAACCTGTTCCACCAGAAGCGCACCGTCTCGTGACAGATGTCGATGCCGCGTTCGTGCAGCAG
>JABJAG010000060.1 GCA_018666195.1 Alphaproteobacteria bacterium | reverse complement strand
TGGCCAAGCGAGGCATGACTAATGTCGCTCTGATTGAACGGCGTGAGTTGACCGCCGGATCAACCTGGCACGCGGCGGCGGGCAACAACCAGTTGCACGATGTCACCAACATCGCCGCGCTGCAGGCCTATACGATCGACTATTTCAAGAAAATCCAGGAAGAAACCGGACAGTCCTGCGGCATTCACGCCACCGGCGGCCTGTATATCGCACGCACCGATAATCGTGTGGATCAGTTCAATATCATGGCGGCCAAGGCTCAGTATCTGGGCTGTACCTTCAAGCAGATCACCCCCGATGAGGCGCTGGAACTGAACCCGCTTCTGCAGCTTGAAGATGCCAAGGCGATCTATTTCACGCCGCATGAAAACTATGTCGATCCAAACGGCGCGACCCAAGCCTATGCCAAGGGGGCCAAATCCATGGGTGCCGAGGTAATCCGCTTCAATGCCGTGGTCGGCACCACTCTGCGCGAAGACGGCAGATGGGACGTGGAAACCGAACAGGGCAGCACGGTGGCCGGTCATGTGATCAATGCCGCCGGCCTTTGGGCGCGCGAAGTGGCCGCACTGGCCGGGATCAAGGTGCCGGTCATACCGATGGAGCACCAGTATCTGGTGACCGAAACCATCCCCGAGGTGAAGGCTCTGACCCGCGAAACCCCGACCCTGCACGACAACGATGCCGAATACTACATGCGTCAGGAACATGACGGGTTCCTGTTCGGCGCGTATGAACGCGGCGGTGTGCATTGGGCGGTGGACGGTACGCCACTCGATTTCGACACGGAATTGCTGCCCAACGATCTGGATCGGATTGCCAAGAACTATGAATTGGCCTGCGAGCGTGTGCCGGTTCTGGCCACGGCTGGCGTGAAAAGCGTGGTGAACGGGCCAATGGTTTGGTCGCCTGATGTTTCGCCCATTGTGGGCCCGGTGCCGGGGATCCCCACCTATTGGATGGCAGTAGGGATCATGGCAGGCTTTAGCCAATCGGCCGGGATCGGCAAGGTTCTGGCAGACTGGATCATCGATGGCCAGACCGAGGCCGATATGGGTTCGATCGATGTGGCACGGTTCGGCCCTTGGGCAGATGCCGATTATGCCTATCAGCGCGGGGCCGAGAACTATTCGACTCGGTATCGGATTTATTTCCCGTACGAAGAACGCAAATCCGGCCGCAACAAACTGGTGCGCCCCGTCTATGATCGCCAGGCGGAACTGGGCGCGGTCTTTGGCGCAAGCGCAGGCTGGGAATACCCGAAATACTATGCACGCAATGAGGCCGAGCAAACACCGAAATATTCGTTCCGGCGCGCCAACTGGTTCGATGTGGTGGGGGATGAATCGCGTGCGCTGCGTAAATCGGCGGGCCTGCTGGATGTGTCCAACTACGCCAAGTTCCGCGTCACCGGTAGAGATGCCGAAGAATGGCTCGATACACTTTTGACCAACACGCTGCCGAAATCGGTCGGATCGGTGTCCTTGTCGCCGATGTGCGATACGCGCGGTCGCTTGCAAGGCGACTTCACCGTCGCCAAAATGGACGAGAACAACTATCTGATGATTGGTTCGGGCGCGGTTGAACAGCACTACCTGCGCCACATGGACCTGCATCGCAAGGATCTCGATGCCAGCGTTGAAAGCCTGTCGGCGGATTGGGTCGGCTTCAACATAGCGGGCCCCAACGCGCGCGATATTCTGGCGCGCCTTACCAATGTCGAAGTGTCGAACGATGCGCTGCCCTTCTTCAGCTCCGCCCACATCAGCGTCGCAGGGATCGATTGCTTTGTCATGCGGGTCTCTTATTCCGGTGAACTGGGATATGAAATCTACACCGAAGAGGGCAACCAAACCGCGCTTTGGGATGCCCTGATGGAAGCCGGGACAGAGTTCGGCATCCGCCCCGTTGGCGTTTTGGCGCTGCATGCGATGCGTATGGAAAAGGGCTATGGCGGTTGGGGGCTGGAACTGACCAGCGACTACACCCCATATGAGGCCGGTCTGGGCTTTCTCGTGAAGGACAAGACCGTCGACTATATCGGCAAATCTGCGTTGGCAGAGCTGAAAGGCAAGGCGACGCAGAAACTCTGCTTGTTTGAGATCGACAGCGAAGACGCGGATGCCTTCGGTGGTGAACCTGTGTTTTTCAACGGGGAAATCGTGGGTGAGGTCACATCGGGTAGCTATGGCCATTGCGTCGGTAAATCACTTGCGCTGGCCTATGTGCGCGGCGACGCCCGCACGGCCAAAGACGGATTTGAGATTTCCGTCGTGGGCGAGAAACACAATGCAAAGCGGTTGGCCAATCCACCTTATGACCCAACCGGCAACTTGCTGCGTAGCTGAGGAGCAAAATTGATGACACGCCAGGACTATGAAGCCAAGATTGACCCCAGCAAACGCACATCGACCGGATTGATCGGCAATGTAGCCCCCGAAGAGGATGGAAACCCTGCCCTTGCCGAATGGGATCAGGCCAGTCTTGCCCAGCCAGATATGAACGTCATGCGTTCTTATCGGCTGGAACGGGTACGAGCCGAATTGCGCAAGGGAGACTTCGCCGGCTGTATCCTGTTTGACCCGCTTAATATCCGCTATGCGACGGATGCGACCAACATGCAGGTCTGGTGTATGCATGACGCGGTACGCTACGCCTTTGTCGCGACCGAAGGCCCAGTGGTTCTTTTCGATTTCGCGCGTTGTGAACATCTGACCGACCACCTAGACCTCATCACCGAGCGACGCCCGGCTACCAGTTGGTTCTATTTTGAAAATGGTCCTCGGGTAGATGAACTTGTTCAAAAGTGGGCAGACGAATTAGCCGACCTGATCAAGTCCTGTTCCGGTGGGAATAACCGTATCGCGGTTGATAAGTGCGAGATGCCTGGCATCATGGCTCTGGCGGAACGCGGCGTAACAGCAATTCCCGGCACCGGCTTTATTGAACATGCGCGCTACATCAAGCATACAGAAGAAATTAAGGCTATGCGACGTTCGGTTAACACAACCGAAGTGGCCATGGCTGAGATGTGGCGTCAGTTGAAGCTCGGGATTACGGAAAATCAGCTTTGGTCGATCCTGCATCAGGTCAATATTGCCCGTGGCGGCGAGTGGATTGAAACACGGCTTCTGTCTTCCGGCCCGCGGACCAATCCCTGGATGGCGGAATGTTCAGATCGGATCATACAAGCTGGTGATATCGTATCGTTCGACACCGACCTGATCGGGCCCTACGGTTATTGTACTGATATCTCGAGAGGTTGGGTGACACCCGGCAAAGCCCCGACTAACGAACAAAGAGACCTCCATGCCACCGCGCGCGAAATGATCTCATACAACATCGACCTTGTTAAGCCAGGAATGACATTTCGGGAACTCGCCGATCGGGCCTATCAGCTCAGCGACGAGTTCATCCCCAATCGGTATGCCGTAATCGCACATGGCGTCGGTCTAGCAGATGAGTATCCAGCCATTCGTTATGCTGAAGATTGGGACAAATACGGATACGATGGTGTCATTGAGGCTAACACGGTTCTGAGCTTCGAGTCTTACGCCGGTCGCGTTGGTGGACACGAAGGTATCAAGCTCGAAAATCAAGTTCTGATCACTGAGACTGGCAAAGAAGTGCTGGATACGTTCTCTATGGACCTTATCCCGGAGTGAAACCTGTTGCGTCGGCAAGGGCGATATGAAATCCGGCGGGATCGATACGGCTGAACGGCTGGTTTGGTGAATCCGCTGCATCCATTTTTACTTATTCTGTAGTTTATAGGCGAATATTCGATGCCCAAATCTATAGTGTAAAGGTGGGGAAAAATGGTCAAGTTGAGCGATCAAGCCACTCAAATAAACATGGAAGTTGCTGTAATGGCACTGTCGGAGTAAACTTGTTTGAAGCGGGCAGGGCTAATTTGTAACCATGCCGAATGACAAAACGTTCCCCATTTCGCTACTTTAAAACCAGCG
>JABJAG010000011.1 GCA_018666195.1 Alphaproteobacteria bacterium | reverse complement strand
CGAGACCATCAGCCGCGTCGCGGTCCAGACCATCACTGATGAACAGAACCACCGCGCCCTGACCCAGGACCCGGCGTCCCCAATTGTTGTTGAAGTCGTGCAGTGAATGCCCGATGCGGGTGCCGCCGGACCAGTCATCGACGGCTTCTCCAACCTTGTCGAGGGCCTCGTCCACATCCTTGTAGCGCAGCTGCCGGGTGACATTGGTCAGACGGGTGCCAAACAGGAACGTGTGCACCCGGTCCCGGTCATTGGTGATGGCGTGCATGAAATGCAGCACCATCCGAGAATACCGGCTCATGGAACCTGAAATGTCACACAGGACAACAAGCGGTGGATGGCGGCGTTTGGGGGTGCGAAATTGCAGCGGGATCGATCCGCCGCCGCCGCGCAGCGCGGCACGCAAGGTGGTGCGCATGTCGATGCGTTGTCCGTGGGGATCACGACGATAGCGCCGGGTGGCGACTTCCATGATCGGTAACCGCATATTCGCAATGGCGCGCTTGGCCGAGTTGAGTTCTTCGCGGGACATTTTTTCGAAATCGGTTTCCTGCAAAACCTCGTTTGCCGACCATGTCATGACCGCATCGACAGTAATGTCTGGCTCTTCGTCCTCGCCCTTGCCTTCACCTTCGCCGGGCGTTTCCGGTGGGTTCTGCTTGAGCGCTTCAGCGAGTCGACGGTTCATTTCCTCGGCTTGTTGCTGGGCATCGGGATCAACGAACGAGGGCAGTACCAGGGAGGCCATCCGCTCGAGCAATTTCGGATTACGCCAGAAAACATGAAAGGCCTGGTCGAAGATTTCACGCTGGTCACGACGGTTCACGAAGACCGCGTGCAGGGTCCAATAGAAATCGTCCCGATTTCCCAGGCCAATACTTTCGACCGCATGGATGCCCTCGATGACCTTGCCGGGACCGACCGGCAGCCCTGCAGCCCGCAAAACCCGGGCAAAATGCATGATGTTGGTTGCGATCTTGCCCTCGGTGTCATGACCGAGCTGGTCGAGTTGTGCCCTCGCATCCAGTGCGGAACGTGCCGCGTCGGGGATCGCCTTGTCGGACACCGGTCAGCCGGCCGATAGCTGTGCGGTTGCGATTTCGCTTTTGACTTCATCGAGGATTTTGGCTGCTTCGCTGCCGCGAATTTTGGCGATGTCGTCCTGGTACTTAAGCAGCACACCCAGCGTATCGTCGATGGCCTCAGGTGTCAGTTCGATGATGTCGAGTTGGTGCAGAGCGGAGGCCCAATCGATGGTCTCCGCAATACCGGGAACCTTGAACAGATCCATATCGCGCAGACGCTGAACGAAATCAACGACCAGACGGGAAAGCTTGGCATCGGCTTGGGGTGCCTTGAGGGCCAGAATTTGCAATTCCCGCTCTGCATTGGGGTAGTCGACCCAGTAGTAGAAACAGCGGCGTTTCAGTGCGTCATGAATTTCGCGCGTCCGGTTCGACGTGATAATTACAATGGGTGGTTCTTCGGCACTGATGGTGCCGATCTCGGGAATGGTAATCTGAAATTCAGACAGCACTTCCAGCAAATAGGCTTCGAAGGCCTCGTCGGTTCGATCGAGTTCGTCGATCAACAGAACAGGCGGACCTTCGGGTGAGGGCTCAAGGGCCTGCAACAAGGGCCGGCGAATAAGAAACTTGTCCGAAAAGATGTCATTGCCCAGGCGGTCACGATCACTGACGCCTTCGGCCTCGGCCATCCGGATCTCGATCATTTGTGCCGAGTAATTCCATTCATAGACGGCAGACGCGACGTCCAGTCCTTCGTAACACTGCAACCGCACCAGTTTGCGGCCAAGGGTTTGGGAGAGAACCTTGGCAATCTCGGTTTTGCCGACGCCTGCTTCGCCTTCAAGGAACAGGGGGCGGCCAAGTTGCATCGACAGATGAACGGCGGTCGCCAGACTGCGGTCTGCGATATAATTTCCCGAACTCAGGAGCTCGAGTGTTTGGTCAATATTTTCTGGAATTTTGCTCAAGAGACAATCGCCTGGTCTGCGTCGGTAAGAATCCGGGGCGGTCAGGATATGTCACCGCTTCGGGAGATGAATAATCGGCTTTGATATAGCCCAGTGTGACCTGTCGGGCCAAGGGCTGGAACGAATACGGCCGGAGCATTGCTCCGGCCGCTAATTCATTGTTGCCAGTCGTTAGTTTAGCCGGTGGCATCAACCGCGCGGCTGGCCATGATCGAAATCAGGTGGGCGCGGTATTCAGCCGAAGCGTGAATATCGGAGTTCAGGCCGTCATCGGACATTTTCACGCCCTTGGCAGCTTCTGCGCTCCAGTTACCGGAAAGGGCGGCTTCGATACCGGTGGCACGGAATACACCGTCCTGACCGGCACCTGTAACTGTAACGCGGGTTTCACCGCCGGTCTGAGCTGCCATCACGCCGACCAGCGCGTAGCGCGAGGCAGGGTTAGGAAATTTGGCGTACCCGGCCTTCTCGGGGACCGGGAAGCGAATGGCGGTGATCAGTTCGTCTTCTTCGAGGTGAGTGGCAAACATGCCGTCGAAGAAGTCGTCAGCCGCAATTTCGCGCTTATTCGTGATCACTGTGGCCTTCAGGGCCAGGACCGCTGCGGGATAGTCTGCAGCCGGATCATTGTTGGCCACCGAACCACCGATCGTGCCACGGTTTCGGACCTGCGGGTCACCAATG
>JABJAG010000059.1 GCA_018666195.1 Alphaproteobacteria bacterium | reverse complement strand
TCCGGTCAACACACAACTTGCGATCAAATATCTGTTTCCGCGCCAGGTGCCGGAATTGCATCGGTTACGGAGCGCACCAGATGGCCCTCAACGACCCATATTCAGAGCCTCAAACACAAGTTCTCCTGCTCGAAGACAATCCTGCAGATAGCGCCTTGGTGCGCCTGTACTTGCGCGACTACGAATCGCTATCGCGTCAACCAAAGTCGGCTTTTTAGAAACTATCTTTGTGAAAATATTGGCGGAGGGAGAGGGATTCGAACCCTCGAAACGGTCGCCCGTTTACACGCTTTCCAAGCGTGCGCCTTCAGCCACTCGGCCACCCCTCCTGCGCGCAGTGTGAATAGCTGAACCGGTAGCGCTCCGCAACCGCTGGTGTTTTAACCAAATCGTGCAGGAGTAAAGCTTGTGTCGATCACCGTGATTGCGGTTAAGTGGCTCAACACGCCAAAACTTGATAAACGCAAATGCGAGGCCGGCTGGGCGATGATAATTCTACGGATAATTGGCTGGATACTGGTGATTGCGGCCGTTGCCATCTTCGCACGCGATATCCTCGCGTCGATTGATTCCGGTTCGATTTCAATGATTGCGTCCGGTGAACTCTGGTTCCATCTGCATCAGAGCAGCCTGCAAGTGGCAGAGCCCGCCATCGCGCGCCACATCCCCGTGATCGGGCCATGGCTCTGGCACCCTGTCATCTCCACAATCCTGACATGGCCCGCCACTATGGTCGTTGGCGTGCCCGGCATTCTTCTGGTCCGTCTGTTCCGCCGGCGCCCCCGTAAGGACGGCATGTTCAGGTAGGCTCGAACCTACTCGTCACCCATCCGCAAAGCCTGGATAAAGGCCGATTGCGGGATTTCCACATTGCCGTACTGGCGCATCTTCTTTTTGCCGGCTTTCTGCTTATCGAGCAGCTTGCGCTTTCGTGAGATATCGCCGCCATAGCATTTGGACGTTACATCCTTGCGCATCGCACCGACGGTCTCGCGCGCAATCACCTTACCGCCGATCGCCGCCTGCAGTGCCACCTTGAAGAGTTGGCGTGGAACCAGATCCTTCAGGCGCTCGCACAGATGCCTGCCCCGGGCTTCGGCCTGGTCGCGATGGACCACCATAGCCAACGCATCGACCACGTCACCGTTCACCATGATATCGACCTTCACCAGATTACCGACCCGGTAATCATCGAGTTCATAGTCAAAACTGGCGTAGCCACGACTGATCGATTTCAGCCGGTCATAGAAATCAAACACCACTTCGTTGAGCGGCAGGCGATAAACGGCCATGGCGCGCCCGCCCACATAGGTCAGGTCGAGCTGTTCGCCACGGCGTTCGGTGCAGAGTTGCAGAACCGAGCCCAGATATTCGTCGGGCACCATGATCGATGCCTTGATCCAGGGCTCCTCGATTTCTTCAATGCGGGTGACATCGGGATAGTCGGTTGGGTTGTGAAGCTCGATCTCGGACTCGTCTGTCAGCTTGATGTGATAGACGACCGACGGGGCCGTCGCGATGATCTCCAGATCAAACTCGCGCTCAAGCCGCTGCTGGATGATCTCCATATGCAGCAGGCCCAGGAAGCCGCAGCGAAAGCCCATGCCCAGCGCGGCGGAACTTTCGGCCTCGAACTCAAAACTCGCATCGTTGAGATGCAGCCGTTCCAGCGCCTCGCGCAAATCTTCGTATTCGGACGTGTCCGCCGGGTAGAGCGAGGAAAACACCACGGGCACAGACGGCTTGAAGCCGGGCAGCGGCTCGGCGGCAGGTTTGCGGTCATCGGTGATCGTGTCACCCACGTTGCAATCCGACACGGTCTTGATCTGCGCCGTGATGAACCCGATTTCGCCCGGGCCGAGAACACCGGTCTCCGTGCGCGCCGGGGTGAACACACCGACGCGGTCCACCAGATAGGAATGACCCGTGGACATCATGCGGATCTTCTGGCCCTTTTTCAGGACGCCGTGTTTGACCCGCATCAGCGCCACCACGCCTAGATAGGGGTCGTACCAGCTATCGACCAGCAGCGCCTGCAGGTCGCCATCCGCATCGCCTTCTGGCGCGGGCAGCTCGGTCACCAGCGCTTCGAGAACTTCGGGAATGCCAACGCCGGTCTTGGCTGAGACCATCAGCGCTTCGGACGCATCAATCCCAATCACGTCCTCGATCTGCTGCCGGATCCGGTCCGGCTCGGCGGCGGGCAGATCGATCTTGTTGAGGACCGGCACCATTTCGAGATCTGCATCGATCGCCAGATAGGCGTTCGCAAGCGTCTGGGCTTCGACACCCTGACTGGCATCGACCACCAGCAGCGCGCCTTCGCAAGCGGCCAGCGAGCGGGAGACCTCATAGGAGAAATCCACATGCCCGGGCGTGTCCATCAGGTTCAGAAAATAAGTCTCGCCGTCCTTCGCCTTGTATTCCAGGCGCACGGTCTGGGCCTTGAT
>JABJAG010000058.1 GCA_018666195.1 Alphaproteobacteria bacterium | reverse complement strand
GGGTTGCAGGGCTATGATGCGTGGCAATCCGCCATACAGGTTACGCGCGGGTCAGAAGCTGCGGCGTCCCATCTGGCCTGGATCAAATCGTTCGATGCCAAAATGGGGCCGGGGTTCCGCGCTCGATTTGAAGCCGGTGGAAATTACACCCGCGCAGAAATCGCCGACGCGACGGCCAGGCGCGCAATGGTCGAAGGTTACATGGCCGGGTTGTTGCGTGAAGATGCCGTCTTGCTGGTGCCAGCTGCGCCCAGCGCTGCACCGCAGGGTGGGGCAGATGAATCCGTCTACGATCAACTTCGCAACCGCAATGAGCTTTACAATTGCACAGCGCCGCTCGCGCGTCTTCCGCAGGTCTCGCTCCCCCTGGGCGAAACGGAAAAAGGGCCGGTGGGCCTTGGTTTGATTGCCGGTCACGGCAATGACGAAATGCTTCTCGATATGGCAGTTGCGCTCGCGGCGTAGCAAAGTGCAACGCGCGACCGTTAACCAACCAACCATTTTGTGATTGGGCAGGTCCAACTGAGATGGTAAATAGTTTCCTAACGCCGTCTTTGGGGGATGGATATGAAACGTCGAGGATTTCTGACAGCGCTGGGCGCTGGTACGGTCGCAGCCATGGCTGCACGACCGACCATTGCTTTGGCCGCGCTGGATGATGTCGGGCAATCCTCAAAGAAATTTCCAACATTGTACGGAACCCGCGAATTTTTCATCGGCGATACCCTGAAGAAATTACCGCGCGCGCGCGCCGCGACACTGCCGCTGGATGAAGCAACGGCAAAGAGCTTTGCCCGTTCGATTTACAATCTTGTCCCAGCCTCCACGGCGGGTGGTTCCCATTGGGAAAAAATTCTCGACAGTGCCCAATCGCTTGATCCGATGCGCCGTATGCAGATGGTCAATGATTTCACGAACCGGATGCCCTACATCGAGGATATCGACAATTACGGGCTCCGTGACTATTGGGCAGAAACTGAAACCTTCTTCAAGCTTGGCGGTGATTGCGAAGATTTTGCCATGGCCAAGTACAAGCTGTTGCAACGATTGGGTTTCCATGTTGACCGGATGCGCATCGTTCTGGTTGTGGACCAGAAGCGCAATCGTCAGCATGCGGTTCTGGCAGTCAATATGGACGGACAAGCCTGGATGCTTGACTCGCTCGTTCGCGATGTCGTCCCGCATCATACCGCCGCGCAGTATCGCCCGACTGTGTCTTTGAGCGGCAAGCGGCTCTACCTGCACGTTCCCCCAAAGACCTGAACCCCTTCCAGTGTCGACTTTCCCATCACCCGGTGACGATGAGTCACCGCGGACCAACTGGGTTGCCGTTGCGGTTCTGATTCTGGCGGCTGTGGCTGCTGCGTTTCAAATTGGCAAGGCGCCTGCCGCCCTGCCGGTGATCCGTAGTGAGCTTGGGCTTTCGTTGGACGAAGGTGTCTGGGTTATTTCCATTTTCAATCTATTGGGGATCACCCTCGGGATGGTGGCCGGGGCACTGGGTGACAGGCTTGGCCACCGAAAACTGATCGTGGTTGGGTTCCTGGCCATGGCAATCGCGAGCTTTGCCGGTGCGGCGGCTGACGGGTTCACGCTGCTCCTGTTGAGCCGGGTGCTCGAGGGTTTCGGGTTTATTGTTGTTGCGTCGGTGGCGCCACCAATGTTTCTGGCGGTAAGGGCGCCGCGCCACCATCGTCTGATTTTTGGGCTCTACAGCGGCTACTGGCCGGCGGGCGTGGCAGCAATGATTTTGGTGACCCCGGTCGTGATGGACGCCATCGGATGGCGGGGGCTTTGGTCGATCAACGGTATTCTGGCGTTGCTGGTACTGGCATTGGTGTTGTTTGTGACCCGCTCCGGTGTCACACGTGCTGTGCGCGCAACGCCGCCGCCGTTTCTCGAGGCGTTACGGACGTTCACGCGTGTTGGCCCCATGACGCTTGCGTTGACGTTCGGGGCGTACTCGTCGATCCATGTGACGGTCGTCGCGTTGTTGCCGACCTTTTATACAGAGGCTGGGTTTACTGGTTTGGGGACAGCCGCGCTTCTGACTGCGCTTGTGGCTGTGGTGAATGTCGGGGGTAACGTGATCGCTGGTATCGCCATGCATCGGGGCGCACCGCGCTGGATTTTGGTCATTGCCACCTTCGCCTTGATCGCGCTTAGCGCCATGTTGATGTACGACGACGGCCTGTCCTTTGACGTGCGTCTGGGCGCCGCAATATTCCTTTCCTTCATCGCGGGCATGATCCCGGCCTGCCTGTTCGCGGCCACCCCGATCGTCTCGCCATCGCCGTCACTGGTGGGGGCGACCACGGGCCTGATGATGCAAGGCTCGCAGTTGGGGCAGCTTGTGGGCCCGGTTGCCATGGCCTGGGTCGTGACCAATCTGGGCGGCTGGAATTTTGCCCCGGTCACGCTGGTGTCGGCCGCCGTGATTGGCAGTGCGCTGATGCTCGCACTGCGTCGTATCGAAACTCGACGTCTGCGTGAGGGCTGAACGCCCGACGACCACTTTACGGTGCGGAAACGGCTGGTATAACTGGCCTTCAATCGATTTCCCGTGAGAGCAGACACCATGAGCGCGTTCCAGACCCTTGATGATCTTGACCCGGCCGGTAAGCGCATTCTGTTGCGCGCTGACCTCAATGTGCCCATGTCCGATGGCAAGGTGACGGACCGGACGCGTCTGGAACGACTGGTGCCAACCATCACCGAGCTCGCCGACCGGGGTGCGCGGGTTCTTGTGGCCTCCCATTTCGGACGCCCCAAAGGCGCGCGTGTGCCGGAGATGTCTCTCGAGCCGGTGGCCCCTGAACTGGCCAAGGTGCTGGGGCGTGATGTTGGGTTTGCGCCCGATTGTATTGGTGATGTTGCGCTTGAGGCTTCCGCGTCGCTGGAAAACGGCCAGATCCTTGTGCTGGAGAATGCGCGCTACCATGCCGGAGAAGAGGGCAACGATCCGCAATTTGTACAATCTCTGGCTGCCCTGGCCGATGTCTATGTGAATGATGCGTTCTCTGCAGCCCATCGCGCCCATGCCTCAACCGAGGGTATCGCCCATGTGTTGCCAGCCTATGCTGGTCGATTGATGCAGGCTGAACTGGTGGCCCTGGAGAATGCGCTGGAGGCACCCGAGCGTCCGGTCATGGCGATTGTCGGCGGTGCCAAGATCGTCTCGAAGCTCGATCTCCTCGGCAATCTAATTGAACGGGTGGATCACCTGGCGATCGGTGGCGGTATGGCCAACACCTTTCTCAATGCCATGGGTGTTGATGTTGGTAAGTCGTTGTGTGAGCACGATATGGCTGATACGGCCCGCGAGATCCTGAAACGCGCCGATGAACTTGGTTGCGAAGTCATCTTGCCGTCCGATGCTGTCATCGCCGCGGAGTTCAAGGCCGGTGCGCCGAACCGCACTGTCCCGGTCGATGCGGTTCCCGACGATCAGATGATCCTGGATGTTGGAGTCGGCACCATCATGGGGCTGGCTTCAAAACTCGAGAATGTGCGCACTCTGGTCTGGAATGGGCCGCTGGGCGCCTTCGAGATTGAACCCTTTGATGAAGGCACAAACGGCGTGGCCCGGGCTGCTGCGGACCTGACCGAGCGGGGCGGTTTGCTCTCCGTTGCGGGCGGTGGGGATACAGTCTCGGCGCTGAACCACGCCGGCGTGGCGGAACGGTTCAGCTATGTCTCGACTGCGGGCGGGGCGTTTCTGGAATGGCTCGAAGGCAAGGCATTGCCGGGTGTTGCCGCGCTGTCGCGTTGAGGTGAACTGACTTGGCTTCGCGTCGCATCCTGGACCCCAAGGCCTTTGGTCGAGAAGCTCGGGATGCCTGTTGGCAGCTTCTGGGGCGCAAGGCCGTTGATGTCGACTGGCCTGCCAGCCGGTCCCGTCGTTCGGTGCGTGTGGAGTTCGAAGATGGTTCGGTGATTGCCACCCGGCGCAAACGTCCGGAGCGCTCGCAACTCGAAGCCGTGGTGATGAAAACCCTGCATGACAATGGTGGTGCCGTTCCGGCCATACTGGCTTATGACGGGGCGTGGCTGCTGCAGGAATATATCGAAGGCGAACGCCTGCCCCATGTGTTTGCGGCGGCCGATGCCGGGCGGTCACGCGCCGCGCTGGTCACGGCCGCGCAGGAGCTGGCGAAAATTCATCGCATCGCTGCGGACACAGGCCTGGATCAGAAGGTCGTGCGTCTGGGTGTGAAGGAGACATGGGTGGCACAACTCATCGACACCCCCACCCGCATCGGTGAGGCGATCGCGGTGCCTGCGCCGCTGCTGGACAATGCCGCGATCTCGCAATTGATCGAGGCCGGTGCGCCAAGTTTAGTCAAATGGGATGCCCGTCCGGGAAATGCCATGATGCGGACGGATGGCTCGGTGGTCTGGTTTGATTGGGAACATTGCGGCGCACGCAACGCGCTGGATGATTTTGCCTGGCTGCTCGCCGATGAATATGTCCCCGAGATTGATGGTCTGGCGGATATCGCCATTGGGCATATTGAATTGGATTTATTGCGTTCTTTAGCCGTTTGTTAAGGCGGGCATCGCTAACGTTAACCTTCTTTGCTCAACCCAGATGGTTCCATGACCGTTTCCGGCACGCCCACCAGTCTTCAAAGTCTCCTGAGCCAGCTTCAGCAGGCCACACCGACACAAGCTGCACCTGTGGCGCAGCGCAGCGCGGAAACGCCTGTGCAACGGGCCGCTGCGGAACCGCGCGTGACGGTGCCCTCCGGAACCACGGCGCTGGATCCCAACGCCCCGCGCGGGACCTATCTCAATCTGAAAGTCTAGCGATTGGCGAACCGCTAAGCGGCGTTGTCTTCGGTCGTGTCGTCTTCGAGTTGCTCTCGCAGGAACAACGGTGTTTGTGACGCGGCAAAGATGAAGGTCAGCGGCATGATGCCGAACAGCTTGAAAGAGACCCAGAAGTCGGTCGAGAAGTTGCGCCATACGATTTCATTGAGCACTGCCAGTACCACGAAAAAGATCGCCCAGCGCCAGGTCAGTGTCCGCCAGCCACGCGCGCTCAGTTTCACGGCCGCGCCGAACAGTGGCTTGAGCAGAGATTTGCCCAACGCCAGGCCACCAAACAGGATGCAGGCAAACAAAGTGTTCACGAGCGTTGGTTTGAGCTTGATGAATGTCTCATCTGCCAGCACCAGGGTGAGGCCGCCGAAAAACAACACGAAAATTCCGCTGACCAGCGGCATCACCGGAAGTTTGCGCTCGGCCGTCCAGCCGATGATGAGCGCAATCAGTGTCGCGATCATGAAGGCGCCCGTGGCCTCGAACAGTGATTGTCCGACCAGCGGATCCGCACCCTCCGGCAGCCAGAAATGCCGAAACTCCGGCAGGCCCTTCCGGCCGTTGACCAGAAAGAAGATGACGAGAGGTCCCGCCTCGATTGCGAGTTTTAGCCAGGGGCGCATGATCGCGCGAACCTACGTGGGTTGATGGAGAAGCGAAAGTCCTTCCGGGCCTAGCCCGCAAATTTTAAGGCCCCGGCGCCAAGGGCAACCAGGATCGCGGCTGGTATCCTGCGTTTGCCAAACCGTTCGCCCAGCACCACAACTCCGATCAGGGCGGCGAAGACCACGCCGGTTTCGCGCAGAGCCGCCACGCTGGCGACGGATGCATGGGAGAAGGCGAAAAGAACCAGTCCGTAGCTGGTGACGGCGATGGTCGCGCCGCCTATGCCCTGTATGGCGTGGGCGCGAATATAGGACGCGATGTGCCCGCGGCGCACGATATAGGTGGCGGTGATGATCGGGATGGCAGCAAACACCATGATCCAGCACAGATAGAACAAGGTGCCGTTTGCCACCTCCGGGCCAATCGTCCGGATTCCCAGGGCATCGAAGAGGGAGTAAGCCGCAATGCAGGCTCCGGTCAAAAGCGCCAGGATGATCGTTCGCAGGTTCGTCGAAGCGACCTGAGCCGGTTCGATCGTCAGCGCAATCACACCGGCGACCAAAACCAGCACAGCGATGAGTTCCCAGATATTGGGGACGTCACCGACGATGGGTGCGGCAAGTGCGACGATGATCAACGGTGCGCTTCCCCGTGCAATTGGGTAGACCTTACCGAGGTCGCCATGCGCGTAGGCATTCACGAGAAAGATGAAATAGGCCGAATGCAGCGCACCTGATCCGATCAACCACGGCCAGTGATGCAGTTGCGGGAGTGGCAGAAACAGGAGCGCGACAATCAATGCGCCGATGCCGCCGAACCCCCCGATCATGCCGGAGGTCAGCCACCGGTCGTTGCCACCTTTGACCAATGCGTTCCAGCTTGCGTGCAAAAGAGCAGACAGCAGCACTGCCAAAACCACGATTGTGCTCATAGGCCTTCGTCCTGTGGCTAGCCGGCTTCAAGGCCCAACAGGCTGTTGGCGAACGCCGCCGCCTCGAATGGGCGCAGGTCATCGATACCCTCACCGACGCCAACGGCATAGATCGGGAGGCCAAATCGGTCAGCCAGTGAGACAATCACGCCGCCCCGCGCCGAGCCGTCCAGTTTGGTGACGATAAGTCCGCTGACATCGACAAGGTCGCGGAAGGTTTCCACCTGGGCATGGGCATTCTGGCCCGTCGTTGCATCGAGAACGAGCAGCGTCTCATGGGGTGCTGCGGGATCCACCTTGCGGATAACCCGGACGATTTTTTCAAGTTCGGCCATCAGGTCTGTCTTGTTGTGCAGGCGCCCGGCTGTATCGATCAGAAGTACGTCGATGTTTCCGGCCTGTGCCTGTTGCATGGCATCGAAGGCGAGGGCGGCAGGGTCACCATCCTGCGCGCCGGCGATAACGGGAACGCCCACGCGTTCGCCCCATATCTTGATCTGGTCAATGGCAGCCGCGCGAAAGGTGTCGGCAGCGGCGAGCATCACGTTTTGGCCATCCTCGGTGAAGCGGGCGGCGAGTTTTCCGATTGTGGTGGTCTTGCCAGTCCCGTTGACCCCGGCAACGACAATGACGCGAAGCCCGGCTGGTGATGTGAGGTCCGTGAGAGGACGCGCCACGGGGGCCAGGATTTCTGTCACGGCGTCGGCCAGAACGCGGCGTATGTCGTTGCTGTCAGCCGCGCTGTCAATCCGTTTGCTTTCGAGATCGTTGCGCAGGCGCCCGGCTGTTGCCACGCCGAGATCGGCCATGATCAGGATGTCTTCGAGGTCATCGAGAGTCGCCGCGTCGACCTTCCGACCGCTGAAAATGCCACCGATATCTTCGGCGAGGCGCGAGGAGGATCGCGAGAGCCCGGAGCGTAACCGGGAAAGCCAACCGCTCTTGCTCATGCGGTGTGTCGCGCTGCGTGGCCGCCCAGCCGACCGTGGTCGGCGCGCGTGATGTCGAGGTCAACAATTTGACCTGCTTCAATGCTGGTGTCTTCGATATCCACCAGCGCAAATTGTTCGCTGCGGCCCAGGCCGGGCTTTTCAACCAGAACGGCACGGGTGTTGCCAACTTCATTCTGAAGGAACCGCGCGAGGGTGGCGTCGCCCGCGGCACGCAGCTTTGCGGCGCGTTGCTTGATGACGTCTCGCGGAAGTTGCGGCATCCGGGCTGCGGGGGTTTCAGGGCGTGGGGAATAGGGGAAGACATGCAGATGGGCCAGGTCACATTCTTCGACCAGCGCCAGGCTGTTGGCAAACATGGCATCGGTTTCCGTCGGGAATCCAGCAATGATGTCGGCGCCGAAAACCACATCGGGGCGCAACCGGCGCGCAGTGTCACAGAAGGCAATGGCCTGCTCGCGGGTGTGGCGACGCTTCATGCGCTTGAGGATCATATTGTCGCCGGCTTGCAGGCTGAGATGCAGATGCGGCATCAGGCGTGGTTCTTCAGCGATGAGGTGCAACAGATCATCATCGATTTCTGCGACGTCGATGGAGCTCAGGCGCAGACGTGGGAGAGATGGGACGTTGGCCAGCAGTCGGCGAACCATTTGTCCCAGCCGGGGCTGACCTGGGAGATCGGCTCCGTAGGACGTGATGTCGACACCGGAAAGCACAACTTCGCGATAGCCGTTTTCGACCAGTTTGGTGACCTGTTCGACGATGGCCCCGATCGGGACACTACGGGAATTGCCGCGTCCGAAAGGGATGATGCAGAAGGTGCATCGATGATCACATCCGTTCTGGACCTGAATAAAGGCCCGGGTGCGGTCATCGAATCCTTCGATCAGATGGGCCGCGGTTTCGTGGGCCGACATGATGTCGTCGACCCGTACCGGTTCGCCATCCAGTGCGAGGAAGGAGCTGGCTTCGAGCTTTTCCTGATTGCCGAGCACGGTATTCACTTCGGGCATCGCCGCATACGCGTCGGGGTCAATCTGCGCAGCACATCCGGTGACGATGATTCTGGCGTCGGGCTTGTTGCGCCGGGCACGGCGGATGGCCTGACGCGCCTGGCGCTCTGCCTCGGCGGTGACCGCACAGGTGTTGACGATCACCGTATCGGAAAGTCCTGCGGCAACAGCATGGTTGCGCATGACCTCGGATTCATAGGTGTTCAACCGGCAGCCGAACGTGATGACTTCAGGCGCGCTCATTCTATGCGCCCGCGCTGGCAGCGAAGGCGTCTTCGGCAATGGTGCCGCGGAAACTTTCTTCGGCCGGACCCGACATCACCACATGGTCATCTTCCCGCAATTCGATATTCAGTTCACCGCCATCGACAGTGACCTGCACCTTGCGCCCGGTCAGACCTCGGCGATGGGCGGCGACGGCTGCCGCGCATGCGCCTGATCCACAAGCCAGTGTCAGGCCGGCGCCGCGTTCCCAGACGCGCAGGCGCATCGAGTCAGACCCCGTGATCTGGGCAAAGCCAATATTCGCGCGCTCGGGAAACAGAGGATCGTGTTCCAGTTCGGGACCCAGGGTTTCAATCGGGATCGCGTTGACATCCTCGACGAAGAACACGGCATGGGGGTTTCCCATATTGACGGCCACGGGGTCAGACACCGCGCCGCGCGCAAGCGGCACATGGTTGGTGTCACATTCGCGTGCCAGTGGGATGTCTTGCCAGTGATCACGGGCTGGACCCATATCGACTGAGAATTGGTTTTCATTTGAAGAGTGACGCCAGGCCTCGAGTAGACCGGCGTCGGAACGAATCCTGAGCTTGCTGGTGTTGTCCTGCAGCATCAGCCGCGCAACACAGCGCATTGCATTGCCGCACGCACCCACTTCCGACCCGTCGGCATTGTAGATCCGTACCCGCACATCCGATTCCTCATCGGGTGCGGCCTCGATGGTGATCAGTTGATCAAACCCGATTCCGGTGTGTCGGTCGGACAGCTGGCGTGCAGCCACTTCACCGATCGAAATCGGACGTGCCTGTGCATCAACAATGACAAAGTCATTGCCCAAACCATGCATTTTTATGAATTCACGTTCAGCCATGGCCGGGATATAGGGCCGAGAGCCCCCCTACGTCCAGTCCTGCTGTTTGCTGCTGCCTATGGGCGTCCCAGTGATTTCACCAATTGGACGACCTGGCGACGTACCCGTGAATCGGGAATTTTCTGAAAGGCCTGATTCAGATCGAGAACCTGCCGCGCCGAACGGGATTCGGGGTTGGCCGCGCCGGTGCCTTCGGATTGGCCGTTTCGTGCGCGTCCGCCAGTTAGCCCTTCGAAGAAATATCCGGGATTCACATCGAGAACATCGCAAAGCTGCCAGAGCTTGGAGGCGCTGATCCGGTTGGCACCACTTTCGTACTTCTGAACCTGCTGAAAACTGATGCCGAGTTGTTTGGCCAGTTCCTTTTGCGGCATGCCGCACATTTCGCGTCGGGATCGCATGCGTCGACCGACATGGGTGTCAATTGGATTGGGCAACTTGGATGTTCCTCTGTTCGCCTGATGTATTCTGCTTTGTGCAATCAGGATTTGGGCAGTGAGGCACGCAATTCACTGCAAACAAATCAGGTCCTGCACGGAAGATTGTTGTTGGGTCAACATTATTATTGTGGGCTGTGCTGCTCCTGCAGCTTCAAATTCGGACAAATGGCACCTTGTGTTTGTGCCGAGGCGTATTGCACAACCCAAACGAGTGTACAAGGGAATTATATGGGATGTTTCTAATATTATAAAAAGTGTTATTTAACAGATAGTTGTCAGAAAACTGTTACAAAAGAAACATATTGGATTTTGCCAGGGATTCGGATTGAAGTTGCCCTCTTTCACATGCGTGAATACCCTTCTTTTCGCTGTATGAACGCTGTTCAACCGATGCGCTGCTGCACGATGCTTGACCCCAATTTCTCCTTCGCCTAGTTTCCGCGCCATTCCGCATCGATGGCCGATGCGGCACGGGCCGTGAGGTCGGTGCTCCGCCAGTCCGCGAGTTTCGCGCACTGGCGCGATTGTCGTTGGGCGATACCATGAGGGTCGTCCGGAAGGGTTGAGTGCTTTGTTTGAGTCACTAAGCGAACGCCTGGGAGAAGTTTTCGACCGCTTGAAGCGGCGCGGAGCGCTGTCTGAAGAGGATGTTGCGGCCGCATTGCGCGAGGTGCGTGTCGCACTGCTTGAGGCTGATGTCGCTCTGCCAGTGGTGCGTGACTTTATTGCGAAAGTTCAGGAACAGGCAGTTGGTCAGGAGGTCGTGCGGTCGATCACCCCGGGCCAGATGGTCGTCAAGATTGTCCATGACACGTTGATCGAGACTCTGGGTTCCGAAGCTGTCGAGATTGATCTCAATGCGCCGGCACCGGTGGCAATTCTCGTCGTCGGTCTGCAGGGCGCAGGTAAAACAACGACCACAGCAAAGATCGGTCATCACCTCGCAGACAAGCAGCGCAAGAAGGTGCTGATGGCGTCGCTCGACGTGCGCCGTCCGGCCGCGCAGGAGCAGCTTCGGGTGCTCGGCGATCAGGCGCTTATTCCCACACTGGATATTCAGCCGGGCGAGATGCCGGTCATGATCGCCAAGCGGGCGATGGATCAGGCGCGCCGCGAAGGCTACGACGTGGTGCTGCTGGATACCGCGGGACGATTGGCGATCGATGACGGATTGATGGCCGAGGCGACGGCGATCCGGGATGCTGCAAAACCGCATGAGACCCTGCTGGTCGCGGATGCAATGACCGGTCAGGACGCCGTAAACACCGCGCAGGCATTCCATGAGCAGGTCGGCATCACGGGAATTGTGCTCACGCGTATGGATGGTGACGCACGCGGCGGTGCCGCCCTTTCGATGCGCGCCGTAACAGGCCAGCCGATCAAGCTTGTTGGTGTTGGCGAGAAGATGGATGAGCTGGAGCCGTTCCATCCTGAGCGGATCGCCGGTCGTATTCTCGATATGGGTGATGTGGTTACGCTGGTTGAGCGCGCCAGCGATCTCGTCGAAGAAGAAGAGGCCGAGAAGATTGCACGCAAGCTCGCCAAGGGTGAGTTTGACCTGAACGATCTGCTCGATCAGCTGCGCCAGCTCAAGAAAATGGGTGGTCTTGGCGGCGTCATGTCGATGTTGCCTGGCGTCGGCAAGCTTAAAAAGCAAATGGCCGATCACAATCTGGATGACAGTCTGATCAAGCGTCAGGAAGCTATCATCCTGTCGATGACCAAGCAGGAACGTTTGAAACCGGCTTTGGTCAAAGCCTCGCGCAAGAAACGCATCGCGGCGGGCTCGGGCACGAGCGTGCAGGAAATCAACAAGCTGCTGAAGCAGTACCAGCAGATGCAGACGATGATGAAGAAGATGAAAAAGATGGGCGGCAAGATGCCCATGGGTGGCGGTGGAATGCCGGGAATGGGTGGCGGTATGCCTCCGGGAATGCTTCCGCCAGGCATGGGGCGATAGGCATGTTTCATCACGTTTCCATTGGGGTTTCGGATCTCGCGCGTTCGACGGTGTTTTATGATTCTGTTCTGGGTGCGCTCGGACATGTGCGCCACATGGATAAACCGGGAACGGTGTCCTGGCGGTCCAGGAACGGCGCGGGCGTATTCTGGATTAACCAGCGTGACGAACTGAGTGTGCCGGCCGATGACGGGCGTCACATCGCGTTTGCGGCGGAATCACAAATGCAGGTTGATGCGTTTTATGAGACGGCAATTGTATCCGGTGCCGTTGGTGATGGTCGTCCCGGACTTCGCCCGCAATATCGGGACACGTATTACGGTGCCTTCGTGCTTGACCCTGATGGGCACAAGATTGAAGCCATGCACATGCCGCCGGCCTGATCAGATGGCGATGCTCGACCATATCTCTCTCGGGGTCAGCGACCTTGCGGCCAGTGGTGCGTTCTATGACGCGACTTTGGCGCCCCTTGGCTACGCGCGCGTTGTCGAGAAGGGCATCGGCTTTGCTTACGGGCCCGGACCGGGCCGTGAG
>JABJAG010000057.1 GCA_018666195.1 Alphaproteobacteria bacterium | reverse complement strand
GCCATTCAAAAGCGCATCACCCGTGCCGGGCGACGAGCCGGTAAGCCGGTCGTGGTGGCCACACAGATGTTGGAATCGATGATCGATGCGCCGGTCCCGACCCGCGCCGAAGTATCCGATGTGGCGAACGCTGTGTTTGAGGGCGCGGACGCGGTGATGTTGTCTGGTGAATCTGCCGTTGGGGATTTCCCGGTTGAAGCCGTAGAGATGATGGACCGGGTCGCGCAATCCGTGGAACATGATGATCAGTTTCGCGAAGCCATTGATGCCGGACGGATAGAGCCGGAAACGACGACGGCGGACGCGATTACGCTGGCCGCTCGCCAAGTGGCAGAGACCCTGAAGGCGGCGGCAATTATTTGCTACACTGCATCCGGGTCCACCGGGTTTCGCGCATCCCGTGAGCGTCCGAATGTTCCCATACTGGTGTTGACGCCGGTGACCCAGACCGCACGGCGGCTTGCGCTTGCCTGGGGTGTGCATTGCGTTCAGACCGAAGATGCCTCGAGTTTCCTCGATATGGTGATCCGCGCTAGCCGGGTTGCCGAACAGGAGGAATTTGCATCGACGGGGGATCGCCTTGTCATCACGGCAGGTGTGCCATTCGGGTCACCAGGACGGACCTATATTCTGCGAATCGCGACGGTCGGTGGACAGATCGGGCGCGGTCGAAGCTAGCTTTTCGACCGGATGTCACCGCGCGACATTTCGCCCCCAGAATTATCCCCGTCGGGCTGTTTACAACCCTCGAGTCGTTTGGCTTAGTGTCTCCAAATTGTCGTTTAGGAAAAAACGACGGCAAACGCCCATAGGGAGGCCAAATGGCACAGGCGGATAACGGTAAAACCAGCAATCAGAAACTGCTTGCCTGGGTGGAGGACGTCGCAGCGCTGACCAAGCCTGACGACATCTATTGGTGTGACGGCTCGCAGGAAGAATACGACCGCCTGTCCGCACAGATGGTTGAGAGCGGGATGCTGATTCCCCTGAACCAGGAACTTCGTCCCGGCTGTTTCCTTGCTCGTTCGGACCCCAATGATGTGGCGCGTGTTGAGAACCGCACATTCGTTTGCTGGGATGACCCTGAGGATGCGGGCCCGAATAACAACTGGATCGCGCCGGATGAGATGCGTGAAACCATGAACGGTTTGTTCGATGGCTGTATGCGCGGACGCACGATGTATGTGATCCCGTTCAGCATGGGGCCGATGGGATCTCATATCGCGCATATCGGTGTGCAGTTGAGCGATTCTCCCTATGTGGCCGCCAGCATGAAGATCATGACGCGGATGGGGCAGGCGGCGCTGGACGTTCTTGGGGATGGGGAATTTGTTCCCTGCCTGCATTCAGTTGGTGCTCCACTTGAACCCGGTCAGGAAGACGTTGTCTGGCCGTGTAATGACACAAAATACATTGTGCACTACCCGCAGGATCGTTCGATCTGGTCCTATGGCAGCGGCTATGGTGGCAACGCGTTGCTCGGTAAGAAGTGTTTCTCTCTGCGCATTGCGTCGATCATGGCAAAAGAAGAAGGCTGGCTCGCCGAGCACATGCTGATTCTTGGTCTGACTTCGCCAAAGGGTGAGAAGACCTATATCGCAGCTGCGTTCCCAAGTGCCTGTGGCAAGACCAATCTGGCCATGCTCATTCCGCCGGAAGGCTATGAAGGCTGGACCGTGAGCACGGTTGGTGACGATATCGCCTGGATCAAACCGGGTGATGACGGCAAGCTTTACGCGATCAATCCTGAAGCGGGTTATTTTGGTGTTGTGCCGGGAACGTCAACCAAGACGAACCCGAATGCCATGACGATGATCCAGAAGGACACGATCTTTACCAATGTTGCCCTGACCGATGATGGAGACGTCTGGTGGGAAGGCAAGGACGGTGACGCGCCTGACCATCTGATTGATTGGCAAGGCAACGACTGGACGCCAGATAGTGGACGCCTGGCAGCACATGCCAATGCGCGTTTCACAGTGGCTGCTATCAATTGCCCCAGTCTTGATCCGGCTTGGGACGATCCGGCCGGGGTCCCGATTGACGCCTTTGTCTTCGGTGGACGTCTGAGCAGCACCTTCCCGCTGGTCTATGAGGCCAAGGATTGGGAGCACGGTGTTTATATGGCTGCGACCATGGGTTCGGAAGCCACGGCTGCCGCCGACAATCAGGCGGCGATTCGGCGTGACCCGATGGCGATGCTGCCGTTCTGCGGTTACAACATGGCTGACTATTTCAAGCACTGGCTTGGGTTTGCTGACAAGGACATCAAGCTACCAAAGATTTTCCGCGTCAATTGGTTCCGCAAGGACGACGCAGGCAAGTTCATTTGGCCTGGTTTTGGCGAGAATATGCGGGTGCTGGAATGGGTGTGTGAACGCGTCCAGGGCAATGTGGATTCCGTCGAGGGTCCGCTCGGCAAAATGCCACGCTATCAGGACCTGAACTGGTCAGGCTTGGATTTCTCTTCCGATGATTTCAGCGGGATCATGGATCTGGCTCGATCTGACGGCAGTCGCGAAGCTGAAACTCAAAAAGAGTTGTTCGACAGCTTTGCCGGGCGTCTTCCCGATGAGATGGAAGCACAGCGACAGGGACTGCTTTCGGATATGGCGAATGCACCTGAAGTCTGGCGAGCGGCCAACTAGGCGCAGCCTTCAACTCAAGTTTAAGAACAGGCCGCTCTTGAGAGCGGCCTTTTTATTTAGCGGTCGATCACGCTCACATGAGCGGCGACGATGCGCCAGCCCTCTGGCATACGCACCCAGGACTGACTTTGGCGTCCGATGCCGCCGATGCTTTCCCGAAAAAACTCCAGATTAGCTGTTCCGAAATCATGACCATAGGTCGTGACGATGACCGGATCCGTGGTGCGAGCCAGTCCAACAGGAGAGCGCGCGGATCGGAACGCCGCGATGGCAGCGTGGCCATAGAGTATTTCGTTGATGCCGTAACGCAGGGTGAGTTGATTGTTCCAGAACAATTCGTCGAGGACGTCGACATCGTTCTCGGTGAGTGCCTTTTCGTATCGATCATGTGCGGCGGTTACTTCGGCCAGCACCTCGGGAATATTCACTTCCATTGAAAATCTCCGTGTCGTGGGTTGGGCAAATGCCCGATTCCTATTTGCCTTTGACCTTTGCCCATGTGTCGCGCAATCCGGCGGTTCGGTTGAAGACCAGTGCTTCTGCTGAACTTTCGGGGTCGGCGCAGAAATAGCCAAGTCGTTCGAATTGGACAGCAATGCCTGCTTCAGCGTCTGAGAGTGAAGGTTCGAGGAGGCAATTCGTGCGCACTTCCAAAGAATTCGGATTCAGGTCTTCTTGCCAATCTCGTTCTTTGCCGGGTTCTTCTTCAGCGAACAAATGATCATAGAGGCGAACCTCGGCATTGAGCGCGTGTGCTGCCGACGTCCAGTGAATGGTGCCACGGACCTTTCGTCCATCCGGGGAATCTCCGCCACGGGATTCAGGGTCGTAGGTGCAGCGAATTTCAACAACATTGCCATCGTTGTCCTTGATGACATCCGTGCAGGTCACGAAGTATGCAAAGCGCAAACGGACTTCCTGGCCGATCGTAAGGCGCCTGAATTTCTTCGGTGCATCATCCATATAGTCGTCGCGTTCGACCCAGAGTTCACGGCCAAACGAGATCATGCGCGTGTCGGAGTTCTCGTCTGCAGGATTGTTGACGGCTTCGAGTTCCTCTGTCTGTCCTTCAGGGTAGTTCTCGATCACAAGCTTGACCGGGTCGAGCACTGCCATACGACGCTGGGCCGTACTGTTGAGATGTTCGCGGATGGTGTTTTCAAGGTAGGACATTTCGACCAGTCCATCAGCCTTGGTCACGCCGAGGCGACCGATAAAATCCCGGATCGCAGCAGCGGGAACGCCTCTGCGGCGTAAGCCGGACAGGGTCGGCATACGAGGATCATCCCACCCGGTGACATGGCCATCGTTCACCAGCTGCAACAACCGGCGTTTTGAGAGCACTGTATAGCCCAGGTTCAAGCGTCCGAATTCGTATTGCCGGGGCTGAGATGGGACCGGCAGGCTTTCGATCAGCCAGTCATAGAGTGGGCGGTGATCCTCGAACTCCAATGTGCAGATCGAATGCGTGACCCCTTCAATGGCATCCGACTGACCATGAGCAAAATCGTAGTTGGGATAGATGCACCAGACATCGCCTGTCCTTGGG
>JABJAG010000056.1 GCA_018666195.1 Alphaproteobacteria bacterium | reverse complement strand
CAGGAAACCGCAACACACCTGTTGCGAATTGAGCGGGGTTTGATATAACCGCGCCAGCCTATTCCGGTGTAGCTCAGTTGGTAGAGCAGCTGACTGTTAATCAGCGGGTCACAGGTTCGAGTCCTGTCGCCGGAGCCAATTCTTAAAGCGGTCGATCCCTGTTAGGGATCGGCCGTTTTCTTTGGTGGTGTTTCCCACATCACATTATTCCTAAGATGGAACAGTGGACGTGCTAAAAACGACTCGGAGTGTTTCGCCTTTGTGGTATTATAATATTCACAACAAAGCGCCCGTGAATGGCGTTCGTTCAGGGAACCATCAATGCAGTCGTCGGGCACCGCACGCTCTCGTGACTCACTCTCAGCTGACGTGGACCATTCTGTTCGCGGCAGGGTGATCGAACTTGGGCAGACCTACTGGAAATCCAAATTCGTCGACGGCCGCATCCCTTCCCGTCAGGATATCGAACCCTTGGATATTCCGGCCCTGTTACCCCAAATCATTTTGCTCGATGTTACCCGGGAACCGTGGAATTTCAAGTTTCGCCTGATCGGAACAAACGTCGTTTATCATCTGGCCCAGGACTGGACGGGATCCTAGTTCGACAAAATTCCGCACATGGCCGCTCCCAGCCGAATTTTCAATTCTTGTATGGATGTGGCCAGTAGCGGCGAAGCGCTGCGAAGCCAGACGCCCTATGTCGGTCCGCACGCCAAATACGTCACCGCGGAAGACATCATTCTGCCGCTCGCCTCGGACGGCGAAACCGTCGACAAACTTCTCGTCTTTGTCGAGCATTTCGCCCGATAGCGGAAATTAATTCTCAGACCAGATTGGCGCTCGCCCGTTGTTGGCGTTCGCGCTGCAAAATATAGACCCCGCTGGCCGCGATAATGGCCGCCCCCACCAAGGTCCACAAATCAGGAAAATCACCAAAGAAGGTGAGACCGAGCATGGTGGCCCAAACGAGTTCGGTATAGGCAAAGGGCGCGACCAGCGGAGCCTCTGCGCGTTGATAGGCGATGATGATCGCCCAATGCCCGAGCCCGCCCAGAAGGCCCGCCGCCAGCATCATGCCCCATTGTTCCAGTGTCGGGGTTTGCCAGAAGAACGGGACAATTGCCGACATCAAAATTCCGCCCACAATCGCTGTGTAAAACACGGAATTAATCGGGTCGGTCCGGCGGCTGATCATCCGGGTGATGATCTGATACATCGCGTAGAAGACCGTCACCCCGATGGGCAGCAGTGCTGCGGGCTGGAATAATCCGCCGCCGGGACGGATTATCACCAACATACCCGCAAACCCGACGCAGACCGCGATCCAACGACGCAATCCGACACGTTCACCCAGAAACGGAACAGACAGTGCGGTAATCAACAACGGGGCGATAAAGGTAATCGCCACGGCATCGGCCAGCGGCATGAAACCGACCGCAGTGAACATGCAGGCCGTCGCCGACAAAACCAGGATCGAACGGCAGATCTGCAGCCCCTTATCCGAGCCAGACAGAAGCGTGGGAATACGTTTTGGAAACAGCGCCAGCACCAAAATAGTGTGGAAAAAGTAGCGTCCCCAGATGATCTCTACAACCGGTAGTTCCTGGACGCGCAGTTCCTTGACGAATGTGTTCATCGCCGCGAAACAAGCAACGGCAAAGCACATCATCAGGACACCCCGAAACGGGGCATCAGCGGGTCTGGAAACAGGAACGTTCATTGCGGAAGCAAACTGAACCGCGGGGGACTATTTGGCCAGAGGTCAATGCTTTCCGCGCGGCGTTGAACACGACAAACTATCTCATTCAATTTCTCGAAAGGACGAAGCATGGCCAAGGACTATCAGGAAATATCAGATGCCCAGGACAAACGCGCTGCGGAGCTTTTTCGTGCTGCACCGGACATCATGCGGGGGCACCGCAATGTGACCCAGGCTGCGCAATCCCCCAAGGCCCTGGATGTGAAAACCACCGAGCTCATGGCTCTGGCTATCGCCATTGTGCAGCGCTGCGAGGGTTGCCTGATTTTCCACACCAAACAATCCGTCACCCACGGCGCCACGCGGGAGGAACTCTGTGACGCGATCGCGGTTGCCGTGGAAATGGGCGGGGGTCCGGCAACGGTTTACGGGGCCGATGCCCTCGCCGCGTTTGATACATTCAGCGCGTAACCGACTGCGACTTAAAATTGTGGCGACTCAACGCGGGTTGATACCCCTTGGGAATGAACCAATTCGGCAATCTTCGACGTCCGGTCTGGCTTTGCATTATCACGGCCCTGTTTTTGGCTGCCTGCGCGCAAGGCGCAAAGCTGCAACCAACCCTGTCGGCAGATGAAAGTGCGATCGAGAAAAACTTCTCGCTGCTCACGGATATCCCGATTCCGCCGAATTCGACACTCGATGTGGAGCGCTCGCTCATTCTCGGGGATCTGGACCGCTGGACGGGACGTATCATCCTGAATGTTGGACAGGCAAGCACCAAGACGTTTGCTCTGTATCAGAGCCAGATGGCAAATTTTGGCTGGGAACCGATCATGAGTGTGCAGGCAGAAGTCAGTATTCTGTCTTTTACACGCGGTGAGCGCGCGGCAACGGTTCAGATCGAAGATCGGACGCTGGGTGGCAGCACTGTTACGGTCACGGTTGCGCCGCGGCAATCGAGTACGCCACCGCCAACGGGCACGAATGCCCCGGCTGCCCCCGCCCGCTAATTTCCGGCGAGTTCGCTCAGGCGCTTTGTGGCCCAGGTAGAGACCAGGACCGCACCGGAAAACACGATCGCTCCGATCTGAATATCCGCGCTGGACAGCAAACGCCCGTCGGCCACCAGTACGATCAGCGCGATTATGAATACATCCAGCATCGACCATTTGGACAGCATCGCGAGCCAACCCAGCACAGGGCGCGCGTAAGATCCCGTTGCGTCGAGGAAGAACCACAACAGCAAACCCGTGACGATCTTCACCACGGGAAAAGCGATCGAAAAGAGGAACGTGATCGCAAACAGGAACCAGTCACCCTCACCCAGAAACGCAAAAACGCTTTCGACCAGTGAAAACTCGCGCGCCAAGAACATCGAACGAATGGTAATGGCTGGCAGCAGAAGGCCGGTGACCAGGCCCACCAGTGCCACCAGCAAAATCAGTCCGAGCCAGCGATTAATGCCAGTGGCGCGCTTTGATAAAGGGCCGGACAACGAAGTTCTCATTCGGATACGGCTCCCGCCGGAATTCATCTAAGAGCAAAATTGCCCGGTTTCGATGGCAGGCAACAATATACCCGCCTCAACAATGGTCACCACCTGTTCCAAAAACGCCTGACTAGGTGCGACGCTCGGAAATCGCCCGCTCTTCGGCGCGAATTCGGACCGCCAGAACCACGGCATTGGCAATTCCGAAGAATATCGCCAACTCCCACACACCGGCAATCAGCGGCACCACGATCATCTCACCCTGGACGATCAGGTAATTTGGATGGCGCACAAACCGAAATGGTCCCCGTTTAACGAGCGGTCGCCCGGGCACCGTAATTATTCTTGTGGTCCAGTACCGACCGAGAGACGTCAGCACCCAGACCCGGCCGAGTTGCAAGGCGATGAATACGACAAGCAATGTCGGATTGATCGGCGCCTGCGCCGGCAGGAACAACACCAGGCTGAACAGCCAGGCGGCGTGGAGTACGACAATTAACGGGTAATGACCTGCCCCGTGCTCGACCCCACCCTCGGCCAGCAGGCGTTTGGTGTTGATCCGCGCAATGACCAGTTCGATCAGGCGTTGCACGACAATCAGTCCAACCAGGAAATACCACATGCTCAATCTGCCTCCAGCAACGCGAACGTCGCGGTGAAGCCCGGTCCCAGGGCGGACATCAACCACGGCCCTGGAGCCCCATCTTTCAGGGTTTCTGACAGTACGAACATCGCTGTTGCTGCCGACATATTGCCGTTTTCGCGGAGCACCTTGCGGGCGGTAACAAGCCCGCCCTCCGGAAGCTCGTAGAGTTCCTCCAGCGCGTCCAGCACCTTGGACCCACCGGGATGGCAGGCATTACGCACAATGTCACCAACGGTCAGTCCCTGCCCTTCGAGAAACCGTTTGGCCGGTTCTCCAAGCTTCGTGCGCACCAGATGCGGAATATCCCGGGAAAACAACACTCCCAGTCCGTCATCGCCGATTTCCCAGCCCATGACGTCGAGGGAGTCTTCCCATGTGTGTTCGCCCCAGGCCTTTACGGCGGGACCTTCAAGTCCACATCCGAGCAGCGCGCCGGCCGCGCCATCTCCAAACAAAGCCGTCGCGATGATATTGCTCTTGGAGATGTCATTGACCCGGAAGGTCAGACCACAGAGCTCGACGACCAGAAACAGGACACAAGAATCGGGCCGGGTCATGGCCATCTGGGCCGCCCGCGCGAGCCCGGTCACCCCACCACCACATCCCAGCCCAAAGATCGGCAAACGCTGCACATCGCGGCGAAACGGCAGACGTTCAAGCAACAGAGCGTCGAGACTTGGCGTCGCGATGCCGGTGGTGGAGACGACAACCAAGCCATCCACATCTGCTGCCTCTATTCCAGCTTCGGCGAACAATTTCTCAGCGACTTTGGCGAGAAGGTCGACGGCGTTCTTGATGAACAAGTCATTTCGTTCAGAGAACGGGTGTGGCTTGGAATACCAGTCAATTGGCACGCAGGAATGGCGGGTTTCGATCGCGGCGTTCCGATATGCATCGGTGAACCGTTCAAACCCCGGCACGTCGGGAGCAAAAATTTCCCGCGAGCGTTCGACGACCTCGTTCTGATCGAGAACATAGGGCGGATAGGCGGTCGCAACGGCGGCGATACGTGCATGAGGTAACATCAAACGTCCTTACTAGCCTTACTTCGCGCACGCGCCAGGGCGCGCTCACGCAGCGCAACATACGTCGCGCTTGAGAAAATCATGAACCCGCCGAGCCAGGTAAACAGATCGGGGAATTCGCCGAATAGCATAAAACCAAACCCCGCGGCCCAGATGAGTTTGAAGAAATCGACGGGCATCACCACGCCCGCATCCCCAATACGCAAAGCCTGAGTAAGCGTGAGATGCCCAGTCGTCCCCATCACCCCCATCAACAACAGAACCATGTACTGATCGAATGTCGGCCAGGACCAGACGAACAATGCCGGGATCAGTGAAAGCGGGGTCATGAACATGACCATGTAGACGACGATGGTCGGAGTTGCGTCCCGGCGTCCCAGTGACTTGATGACGATCAGGATCACCCCCCAGATTGCTGAAGAACCAAGCACCAGCAGCGGTCCTGTTTCGACCTCGATAATCCCGGGCCGAATAATCACAAGGGCCCCCGCAAAGCCAACCGCAAGTGCAACCCAGCGACGCCAACGAATGGTCTCCCCCAGGATCAGCACTGCCAGTACCGTGGCAAACAATGGCGCGGTAAAGGCTAGCGAATTGGCGGTTGCGAGCTGGGTTGTGGTCAATCCGAGGAAAAACATCATCATCGCGGTCACATGACCGATGGAGCGGATCCCGTGACCCTTAATCTGATCGGTTTTTAGAATTCCTCGCCCGTATTTCCAAAACAGGATCGCGACCACCGGAAAACCGAAGAACGTGCGGAAAAACCCGATTTCAAACGGATGCAGCCCCTGGGCAGCGAGAAACTTGATCATCGTGTGCATCATCACGATGAGCACCGTGGTGATCAGCATCCAGCCCATACCCTGCAGATTGGGGGTGAGCCAGACCGGGTGCCGGATTTCAGAACTGCTCAAAAGGTGAACTCCGGCATGCCGTTGGTTGTGCGGCTGTTGGGATTGCCGCAAAATGCCTGCAAGACTAATGATTATTCTCAGGAGAGAAGAGCTATGATTACGGCACTTGTACAGTTCAAAGTCAAAGACGGCACCACACGTGACGAAGTATTCTCCAACATGCAGAACGTGGCCCCCAAGTTTGAAGGCATGCCAGGCCTGATCCGAAAGAACTTCGTATTTGATGGTGATCGCGGTGTCGGTGGTGGCGTGTACACATGGGAAAACCTTGAAGCTGCAGAAAAAGTCTATGTCGAAGGCGGTCCCTGGCGCACAGCCATCAAGACTCTCTACGGCGTTGACCCTGATATCACGATCTTCGAAACCCCGGTGATCGTCGACAACGAACAGGGTGAAATCAAGAAAGCCAGTTAATCGCTCTCGCACCCCAAGCAAAGTATATACGACATGAAAAAAGCCGTTCAGTTCTCCCGTACAGGTGTCCCGTCTGAGGTCGTCGAGCTTATTAATATGGAAACCGCAACCGTCGGCGACGACGATGCGCTGATTGATGTAGAGGCCGCCGCGATCAACCCTTCTCACCTACTGACCCTGTCGGGCAACTATGGTGTTCAGCCAGAACTTCCGGCGGTCCCGGGGGCTGAAGGAACTGGCATCATCGGGGCGGTCGGAAAGAACGTGACAAACGTCCAGGTTGGTGACCGGGTGATGATCCCCCCATATACGGGGACCTGGCGCCAACAGGTCGTGGTCAAAGCTGCGGACATTGCAGTGAAGTTTCCCAGTGAGGGAGATCCGATCCAGATGGCTATGATTATGGCCAATCCGCCAACCTCTTGGCTGCTTCTCAAAACGGTTGTTGATTTGGAGCCGGGAGACTGGGTGATCCAGAACGCAGGCAACTCAGCTGTGGGGCAGTATGTCATGCAACTGGCCAAAATCTACGGCTTCAGAACCGTCAATGTTGTGCGTCGTGACGGGCTCGAAGACTTCATTGCCAAAGCCGGCGGAGATATTTGCGCCGTTGACGGCCCCGACCTGGGCGAGCGCGTGAAAGCAGCAACTGGTGGGGCCGATATTAAGCTCGCCATTGATGCCGTTGCGGGCGAATCAACCCAGCATCTTGCTGATTGCCTGGTTGACGGTGGCACGATCGCCAATTACGGCCTGCTGTCAAAGAAACCATGCCAGCTCTGGCCTGATGACATCATCTTCCGGGAAATCACACTCACCGGCGTCTGGCTCACCCTCTGGCTACGCAGATACTCAACGGCAGAGGAACGCTTGAAGGTCTATAACGAACTGGCTGGATATATCGCTGATGGTCGTATGCACGCCGCGGTCGAAGCCACCTACCCGCTTGCAAAGATCAAGGACGCCGTTGCCCACGCAATGCAAGGTGAGCGCAACGGCAAAGTCGTATTGCTGCCCAACGCCGACGGCTGAGGTGTACCATATCGCGCGAGGTCTTCTCGTAATATTGATTTTCCTGGGGTCAGCATCAGCGCAGGAACAGATTACTCCGCTTGCCGAACTGAGGCCAAATGCGGTTACCACAATAGCAATTGGTACGTTTCGGGAAGGAAATCCAGCCCATCCGGGGTCAGGGAAAGTAGAAATTCTCCGAACAGCTGACGGTCAAAACATCGTTCGCCTGGTCGGCTTGTCGACTCTGCCCGGCCCTGACCTCTTCGTATATCTGGTGGCTGATCCGGATCCGCTTTTCCCGGAAGATGTGACCGGAGAGTTTAGGTCGCTTGGAATGCTCAAAGGGCACCTTGGCGATCAGAATTACGTTGTCCCGAAGGATGTTGACCTGTCGCGTTGGGGAAGCGTGGTGGTCTGGTGCGTCCTCTACAGTGTTCCATTTGCTGTCTCGACGATCGAAACCCCCTAGCGTTCTATCGCCCGGTCAATCGGTCCGATCAGACGATTGAAAACCGTCGCGAGACAACCCAGAGGTCGTGACCAGTTCAGCTTTGTAAAAAGCAACAGAAACGGCAACATCGTCAGCGCCGCACCGATCAGTTTTAACGTGTTGTTTAGTTCGAAGTTTCTAGGCCACCAGAGCCCGAACTGCAAAACCGCATAAACACTTAAACCAACAAAAGCCGCCACAAACAGCGCAAAGACAGCCATTACGACCGCTCGCGCCGTTCGAAGCATGGCAATTCGCATAAGGGGTCGTCCTAGAACTTCTCAACCCACGGGCGCATCTCAATCTCCCAACTCCAGGCACTGCGGTGCTGTTCATGAACGTGCAGGTAGGTCTCGGCGATTGCATCCGCATCAAGCATGCCATCGTCACCACGACCTGCAGCACGATGGTCGCCAGATTTCTTTACGATTCCGCCATCAATCACAAAATGGCCGATATGAATGTTTTGGGGGTGTAGTTCACGCGCCATGGATTGCGCCAGACCGCGCAAACCGAACTTCCCAATCGCAAATGATGAAGAATTGGGATAGCCTTTTACACTCGCAGATGCGCCCGTGAACATAATTGAGCCACTGCCACGCTCCAGCATCAATTCGGCTGCCTTCTGAGCCACAACAAATCCGCCATAACACGTGATCAACACGGCATTTTTAACCGCCTCACGGTCTAGTTCCGTGATCGGACCACGCGCCCGTGCACTCGGGTTGTACACCACGAGATTGGGGACACCTTTCTGCGCAACGACCGCGTCATACATGGCATCGACAGAAGCTTCATCAATGACATCACACGCATACGCAGCCGCACCGGTTTCGGCACAAAGATCCGCAAGCTTATCGGGGTTTCGGGCGGCAACAGCAACATCCATACCCTGCTTTGCACACAAACGCGCCAGCGACGCGCTGAGCCCCTCACCCGCACCAACAATTAGTGCCACTTCCTTGTCAGCCATCATTTGCTCCCTAATTCATATATCAACGGAATATTTCATAATCCGAACATAGTCTAATTGCGTGACGTTTCACGCTTCTGTCACAAGAGTTTGCCAATCTGTCTCTTGCTAACAGTTAACCCCTTCGCCAAAGTTGCACCATGTCCGATACCACAGTTTCCACCAGTTTTCTTAGTCGCACACGGGGTTTGCTGCGGCGCGCACTGCGCGATGTGGTCGACAGTGCCGCAAGCCTGACATCCCGGGGTGGACTTAGCGTCAGCCCCGACCTTCCCAATGATGATCTGGCCCGTTTGCAACAGCAGATTGATGCCAGCCTTTCGGGGCGTGGTGGCGAAGCCTCTGCGCGTTCCAATGCATCTGATTTGGCGCGCTGCTACCTGGACCTCAATGACGAAGGTCGCTTGCGATTCATGCAGCTGCTGAACGACGAATACGGCATTGAACCCACCCATCTTAATGTGTCGATGGATGCTGTTCGGGACACGTCTGATGACCCCGTCGCTTATGCAAAAGCGATCACCGCATTGCGGGGGAGACTTGAATCACCACGCATGAAATTATTTCGTCAATTCAACGGATTAGAACACGGAATTAAATTTCTTGTTGACCTTCGGGCCGACCTTATAGGGCTCCTGCGAGACAACCCGGAACTGCGCGCGCTCGATGCGGACCTGAAGCACCTGCTCTCGACATGGTTCGATGCTGGTTTTCTGGTTTTGCACCGCATTACCTGGGCCGCACCAGCTGATTTGCTGGAAAAGCTGATCGCTTACGAAGCTGTGCATGAAATCCGGTCCTGGAATGACATGAAGAACCGGCTGGAATCCGACCGGCGTTTCTTTGCCTTTTTCCACCCTTCCATGCCCGATGAGCCGCTTATTTTCGTCGAAGTGGCTCTCGTGAATGGCATTGCACGTAACGTGCAGACGCTTCTGGATGAATCCGCGCCGATCAAGGACCCGGAACAGGCTGATAGCGCCATTTTCTACTCCATCTCAAACGCTCAGCGCGGCCTTTCAGGCGTGAGTTTTGGTGACTTCCTGATCAAGCAGGTCGTTGAGCGCCTTTCGGCGCGTCTGCCAAACGTCAAAACATTTGCCACACTGTCCCCTATCCCCGGATTTCGGCGCTGGCTCGATGGTCGCATGTCCGATGGGGCTGAACTGCTCAATCACGAGCAGGAAGAGGCATTGCGTGCCGTGGCTGGAGACATTTCCGACGATAATTCGGCATTGCAGTCCATCCTTGATCGAACCAACTGGCATCTGGACCCGGCCATTGCTGAGGTCATGGAGCCGATCTTGACACATCTCGTCGCGGGCTATCTGCTTTACCAGCGTCGGGAGTCGACAGGCACCGCGCTTGATTCAGTCGCACATTTCCACCTGAGCAATGGTGCGCGTGTTGAAAGCATCAACTGGCTTGGTGACATGTCCCCCAAGGGTTTTGAGCAATCCGCCGGAATGATGGTCAACTATCTCTATGACAAGACATTGATTGAGCAGAACCACGAATCGTATGTCAGCGGTAGCGAGATTCCAGCTTCCAGCACTGTCCGTAGCTTGCTCTAGCCACCAGATAAACGGGATATCAAACCGATGATTGAGGAAACTCTGAACATCGCCACCAATGACGGTGCGATGGAAACCTTCATTTGTCGGCCTGAGCGGGGTAATCCCTGCCCGCCAGTGCTTTTTCTAATGGATGCCCCTGGTATTCGCGAAGAACTTCACGACATGTCCCGCCGAGTGGCGTCGGCAGGCTACTGTGTTCTCACCCCCAATCTCTACTATCGAGCCGGTTCCGACACGAAATTTGGACCGGACGCTCTGGTCAAAGAGAGCGATGACTGGACCCGCATGCGCGCGATCCGGACGAAAATGACAATTCCGCCGGTGATGGACGACATCGCAGCGATGATCGCATTCATCGATGACCGTCCGGAGATGGTACGACCAGGATCAGTCGGCGTTCACGGTTACTGCATGAGTGGGCCATACGCACTTGCTGCAGCTGCGCGCTTCCCTTATCGCATTGCTGCTGCTGCGTCGTTCTATGGCACGTGGATTGTCTCTGATGCCGAAGAGAGCCCGCACCTCAATCTCGCGAAGATCAAAGGCGAGGCCTATATCAGTTGTGCGGAAATCGACGATCTGGCGCCACTTCCCATGGTTGCTGAACTTCAAACGCTTTTTGATGAAGCAGGGACCCTCGGCGAAATCGAAATTCACCCCGGTGTGCATCATGGGTTCGCTTTTCCCCAGCGCGCGATCTACGACAAGCCCGCAGCCGAACGACACTGGGAACGGCTGTTTGCGTTGTATGCCCGCAACCTGACCTAAGGCTTAGCTTGGACGATCACCCTTGATCGTTACCCGATTGCCTTTACGCTCAGCGGGCCAGTAGTCCCAAAGCGCACGATGCATGACGCAGCGATTGTCCCAAAACGCCATATCGTTCTTTTCCCAGCGAAACCGTATCTGAAATTCAACCTTTTCTGCATGTTCAAGCAGCAACGCGAACACGGCGGAACTTTCATCAGGCTCCAGCTCGGCGATGCCAGTTGTGAATGCCCGATTGACGTAAAGCGCCTTTCGCCCGGTTTCCGGATGCACCCTCGCTATGGGGTGGATCGCGCTTGGATAGACTTTCCCTTCGTCTTCCATTCCACGATCCGAGTATCGGCCACGATAAATATGCTCGCTCTCGTGCACACCGTGTAGTCCATCAAGCATGTTACGCATCGGCTCAGACAGGCTTTCCCATGCCGCGTAGCTGTCAGCAAACATCGTGTCACCGCCGCAATCTGGCAAAATATGAATCTGAAGCATGGTGCCCAAAGGCGGAATTTCATCGCAGGACACGTCTGAATGCCAGAACTCGCCATTCGCGATCTTCGATCCCGCGTGAGCATGAATTTCAAATATTTCCGGAAACCCATCCTTGCCCGGCGCGGCGGGGTGAAAATGCAGTTCCCCGAACATCTTGGCTATTTCGATGTGAGTTCCCGGCGGAATGGGTGACTGTTCCTTGAAAAATAGCACCTGATTGTCGAGATAGGCGTGATGTACCTCTTCGAACTGCGCTTCGCTCATCCCCTCAGCCAAGTCCAGGCCGCGAATTTCCGCACCGAGATTGGGCGCATAAGGTCGCACGTCAATATGACGATAGTTACGCTCCACTCGCGCCCGCACGCGTTTGGTGCCGACATTCCCGTCTGGGCTCATCCCTGAACTCTTTGCATATAAATCCGCCATCTCAGACATCTCTCTCCCGATCGGGTGTAGCCTAGGGGGTGTAGCGGTCAGGCTCAACGGTTGAGCGCACGCCAGACCTTTTCGGCTGTCGCTGGCATCTGAAAATCAACAACAGCGCCTCGCGTAGCCAAAGCATCCGCCAGAGCGTTGAAGATCGCTGGCAGAGCACCAACGATGCCCGCTTCGCCCACGCCCTTCACACCTAGAGGGTTTGTTGGCGACGGGACCTCGTGGAAATCAACCTGCATCTGTGGCTGATCGACAGCACGGGGCATTCTGTAATCCATGAACGAACCCGTCAGGAGTTGCCCTGTCTCACGGTCATAGATGATTTCCTCCATCAGGGCCTGCCCAATCCCCTGCATCACCCCGCCATGCACCTGGCCGTGCACGATCGGCGGATTGATTACTATGCCGCAATCATCGATCGCAGTGTAGCGGTCCAACGTCACCACTCCGGTGTCCGGGTCGATTTCGAGTTCACACACATGACAACCGTTTGGAAAATATTGCTCAGGTGCCTCGAACTCCTCTGAGGAATCCAAATTTGTCGGAACATCCTCAACAAGAATCTCCTTAACCTGTACGGCCAGATCAAGCAGCGGGATTTTCCGGTCCGTACCTCTTACTTGGAATTCACCGTTTGAAAATTCGATATCCACTACCGATGCTTCAAGCAAATGGGCGGCGGCCACATGACCTTTCTCGATCACGGCATCACAAGTCAGAGCAATCGCAGACCCGGCCATGGTCATGGACCTTGATGCAATGGTTGCAATACCGCGTGGTGCGATGTCGCTGTCGCCCTGACGCAAATTTATTGCCTCAAATGGCAATCCGAGTCGTTCGGCGATGACCTGAACAAAGCTCGTTTCGTGTCCCTGGCCCTGGCTTTGGGTTGCGACAACCAGGTCAACCGTACCGTCATCTAGAAATTCAATCTTCGCGCCCTCATGGGGTGAACCACCGATGCACTCCAGATAGGACGCGATGCCCCGTCCCCGCAATTTTCCAGCCCGCTCGCTTTTGGCACGACGTTCAGAAAATCCATCCCAATCAGCCAATTCCACAGTCTTATCGAGAACCGCTTCGAACTCGCCGGAATCATAGGTTCGATCCACAGGCGTGGCGTATGGCATTTGATCCGGCGAGATCATGTTACGCCGGCGCAATTCGATCGGATCGCGCCCAGTTTCTCGTGCCGCCTGATCCACCAGCCTTTCAACGATATACGACGCCTGCTCACGCCCTGCCCCACGATAGGGTCCAACAGAATTGGTGTGCGTCAGAATGAGACGTACATCGATATCTATGACGGGCGTTCGATACACCAGCGCCAGCCCATTGGGCATGTTGCGTAGCGGCATCCCCGTACCGTTACAGGCGTAGTACGAGCCCATAGCATCGTCGACCGCGACACGCAGAGCCAGGAAGTTCCCGTCCGCATCAAGAGCAATCGAGGCGTCGATCACCGCATCGCGCGCATGGGAATCACCTAAAAAGTGTTCGGACCGCGTGCCCGTCCATTTGACCGGTTGCCTCAGCGCACGCGCGGCAAACAAGATCGCAATATCTTCAGGAAATGGTTGTTCTTTAACGCCAAAACCACCGCCCACATCGCCGGTAAGCACCCGCATCTCGGTACGTGGAATGTCGAAGACCTGCTCACACAGGATCTCCATAAAGTACTGAACACCCTGACTGGATGCGATAAGGGTGAAGCGTCCGTCTTCTTCGTCCCACTCTGCAATACTCGTACGGGGCTCCAAAGGTGCTGCGACCAGCCGATTGTTAACCAGGGAAAGTTGAGACACATGAGAGGCTTCGGCGAAAGCAACGTTGGCCGCTTCCTTATCGCCACGATGCCAGACCAGACCGATATTTCCCGGCGCATCGTCCCAGACTATGGGCGCGCCCGGTGCAACCGCATCAGCAATTGTGACCGCGGCAGGCAGTTCCTCAATTTCCAGAACAACCATATCCGCGGCATCACGGGCCTGAGCCAGAGTTTCGGCCAGAACAAGAACAACAGCCTCACCGACATGCCTGACCTTGCCTTGCGCCAACCCGGGTCGCGGAGTGTGTAACGGGCGTGCAGACTGGATTTGTGCTGACTGGTATTTGGGCCAGCGTGCCACAATATGGCCAACACCTGCCTCGGCCAGATCATCACCGTCGAAGACAGCAACAACGCCTGGTGCGGCAGCGGCAGTGGCCACATCGATGCCCACAATCGTCCCATGGGCAACCGGTGAGCGTACAAACGCTGCGTAAACCTGGCCATCACAGCGAACATCGTCAGAGAATCGCCCTTTCCCAGTCAGAAACCTGACATCTTCTCGCCGGCGAACGGGCTGGGCGATCCCATGCTTTCCAAGCATGCGCTATGCCGTTCCCGCGGTCCGAACGAACCGACGAATGGTCTTGCTTTCAAACAACCCGACCTGCTCATAAGGATCGTGCTCCGTTATTGCCTCTGCATCGGCTCGGTCCTTTGCCTCAATAATCCAAACACTCGCAATCATGTTCTCATCATCATCCATGGCAGGTCCGGCGAAATACAGGGTATCTCCCAGGGTTTCGGCAAACTCCATATGCGCGGGACGCGTTTTCATGCGCAGATCATGAACACCCGGCTTATCCACGCGATAAACAAAATAAAGCATACAAACTCCCCCAAATTGCGTGTCTCATCAGATAACCTAGACACCCCGGTCACCGTCTCACAATCCCACGAAGTGAGATGAAAAACTCCGGGTTTCGGGCTCCAAGTCTCAAAGGATGGGAAACAAATGACCACGCGGAATATCGACCGTCTTCTCAACATTATGGCACGCTTGCGCGATCCCGAAGAGGGTTGCCCCTGGGATGTCGAGCAGACCTCTAAATCCATTGCCCGCTACACAGTCGAAGAAGCTTATGAAGTTGCAGATGCGATCGAGCGCGATGACCGCGCAGCAATGCGTGAAGAGCTTGGTGACCTGCTGCTCCAGGTCGTGTTTCACGCGCGCATGGCCGAAGAAGAGAAATCCTTTGATTTTGAAGATGTGGCTGGCGAAATCGCAGACAAACTGGTCCGCCGCCATCCTCACGTCTTCGACAAGGAAAACCACAGCCCGGGTGTCGGCTTGCGCGATTCATGGGAATCCCAAAAGGCGGATGAACGCGCCAAAAAAGCTGCTGAGGTTGGCGCAGATGCGAGCGTTCTGGATGATGTTCCCGTCGGTTTCCCAGCCCTCAGCCGTGCAGAAAAATTGCAGAAACGCGCCGCACGTGTCGGATTTGACTGGCCGACTATTGTTCCAGTGATCGAAAAAATTGAAGAGGAACTCGAAGAACTAAAGACAGAAATTCGTGAAAATGCACCATCAGAACGAATTGCTGACGAAATGGGTGATGTTTTGTTTTCCTGCGTTAATCTTGCCCGGCATCTAAAAATTGACCCAGAATTCGCATTGCGCGGAACCAATGCCAAATTCGAAACACGTTTCCGCCACGTGGAATCTTCGTTGCGTGACGACCAGGTGGAGTTAGACACCGTTACAATCAACGAATATGAAATACGTTGGCAAGCCGCCAAAATCGATAAAGTTTAAATCTAATAATTCGAACCAAGTACTTAAAATCACGGACGAAATCCAGCGCGTCACCTTCCTCATCCATTAGCCTATCCTGGCGACACCACATCCGATTTATCGGGTGTAGCGAAATACTCCAGGAGATACTTGATGGATACGATTGCTGTCGATGGCGTTCACGATCACCAAGCACTCAGTGATTTGCTCACACACGCACGCGAAGCCATGCGGGTCGGTCAATATGGGGAAGTCGAACAAACCTGCAAAACAATCGTCGAGGATCACCCGGAACAGCCCGACGCTTGGTTCCTCTTGGGTGTCGCTGCGCTGCGAAACGGTAAAACGGATGTTGCCGTCCCCCATTTGCAGCGCGCCGTTGATATGCGACGAGGATACGCGCCCTACCGCCTAGCGTTAGGACAGACGTTGTTGCGCACGGGCGAACCTGCCGCTGCTCTGCATCATTTCCATGATGCACAGATACTCTCCCCCCTCTCCCATGAGGCAGCTTTCGGACAGGCAAGCGCCTTCCAGCAACTCGAGCAGGGAAATGAAGCGGTTGCCGCGCAGAAACACGCACTGACGCTTTTGCGTCGAAATCTTGCAGACCGCGCACGCAAATGGACCATCGAGCAGTTCATCCGTTTTTCGACACTCATGAAAACAGTTCCTGGAAATCGCAAGAGACGTGAACTCAAAATCGCAATGCAACTGGCGCGACGTTACGAACTCCGCGGCGAACTGTCCCAAGCGTACCAATCTTATATGCGTGCACACAAATGTCAGCCAAATGCGCAGAGCCCATTGCACGCGCTGGGGCGAATTGCCTTTGAATCCGAAAATTACATGCTGTCATTCGAACACCTTGAAGCGGCATGTTTATTGGCGCCGGAAAACAACGATGTTCGACGTGACCTCGGACGCACCCTCAGTCGTATGGCACGGCATGACGAAGCTTTGGACCTACTGGAGGATTGTCACAATCAGATGCCGGATGCGGTTGCACCCTTGCTGGCATTAGGTTGGGCACGCTATCGCGCTGGTCAGAGCCAGCGGGCGATTTCGATTTTCGATACTGTCCTCGAACAAATACCAGAATCTGTCGAAGCCCACTACGGGCGTGCCCGAGCGCTCGTTGATGCCGGTCAGTCCGGAGAGGGCAAACTCTGGTTTCGCCGTACAATTATGCTGGACCCCGAACATGCAGGAGCATTGCGTGAACTGGCCAACCTCAAAGACCTGACCCCTGCCGATCCGGCATACGTCCCACTGCAAAAAGCGCTGAAAGACGAAAAGGTTCCAGCGGTGAGGCGTTCCGTGCTGCACATGTCTGCCGGGGCCGCCAACAACAACTGCAAATCACACATTGACGGATTCGAGCACTATCGACGGGGGAACCTGCTCAAGGACGTTGTCTTTGACATTCAGGACTATTCAACTTTCGTTGATTCACTCACAGAAACCTTTGACACAGACCATTTTGTAAAAACAAGAAGCTGGGGAGTGAGCTCAGACACGCCCATATTTGTCCTTGGCATGCCGCGATCAGGTACCTCACTCGTCGAGCAAATTCTTGCCAGTCACAGTCAGGTTCATGGGTCGGGAGAGCGAGAGGACATGCTGCAACTCGCGGATCAGCTACCAGAGGAATTGAATGACGCACGCAGCTACCCATTCTGCATGGATAGCATGACCGCTGACGCTGCCGCACAAATTGCCACTGTCTATTTGCAAAAACTAAGCTGGGCCAACCCCAAGAAGTCCCATATCGTCGACAAGATGCCCGGTAACTTTCACCATGTGGGTCTGATCGCAACACTATTCCCCAATGCGCGCATTATCCATTGCATCCGCGATCCACGAGACACTTGCCTGTCCATCTATTTCGGAGATTTCGCCGGCAGTCATCCCTATTCCTACGACCTCAACAATCTCGGCCGGTATCATCACGAGTACCAACGTTTGATGGCCCATTGGCACAATGTCCTGCCTGGACGAATTCTGGATATCCGCTATGAGGACATGGTCGAAGACCACGAAACCCTGTCGCGGAAAATGGTCGATTTCAGCGGATTAAACTGGGAGCCAGCTTGTCTCGAATTCCACAAGACCCAGCGTAATGTGCGAACCCGAAGCAATGCGCAGGTTCGCCAGCCCATCTATCGCTCTTCACTGGCGCGCTGGAAATCCTATGAGGAACAGCTTCAGCCACTGTTCGACGGACTGGAAGGTCGGCCTTCAGCCTGACCTCAGTCGTTTGCGAGCAGTTGAATAAGGCTGGACGTATCCCAGCGTGTCCCGCCGCGCGCCTGGACCTGCGCATAGAACTGGTCGATCAGGGCGGTTGTCGGGAGGCGCGCCTTGTTGCCTTCGGCTTCCGCAAGGCAGATGCCCAGATCCTTTCGCATCCAATCGACGGCGAACCCGTAGTCAAACTTTCCTTCAACCATCGTTTGCCAACGATTTTCCATTTGCCAGCTCTGGGCTGCACCTTTGGAAATGGTTCCGATGACTTTTTCCATGTCCAGACCGGCCTTCATTCCGAAATTCACGGCTTCCGAAAGGCCCTGAACAACACCGGCAATACAAATTTGATTGACCATTTTTGCCAGTTGCCCGGACCCTGCCGGTCCGATCAGTGTGCAGGCTTGTGAATAGG
This sequence comes from Alphaproteobacteria bacterium, assembly GCA_018666195.1. Taxonomy (GTDB): domain Bacteria; phylum Pseudomonadota; class Alphaproteobacteria; order UBA6615; family UBA6615; genus JABJAG01. The sequence continues at coordinate 18,893 of JABJAG010000056.1, read as the reverse complement.
CATCAATGACAGGCGCGGCGCGCGCAAAAATGTCCTCACCGCCCCCAACCATGACAGTCAACGCACCGTTCTCGGCCCCGGCCTGACCGCCCGATACCGGCGCATCGAGGAAACCGATCCCGGCATCCGAGCAAATCCGGGACAGTTCGCGCGCCAGGTCAGCGGACGCGGTGGTGTGATCAACAAGAATGGAGCCCTTCGACATTCCCGCGAGAACACCGTTGTCTCCCATGACCACACTGCGCACATCGTCATCATTGCCAACACAAACAAAGACGACATCACAGCCTTCGGCCGCCTCTCGGGGGCTCGCACAAGATGTGCCACCGTGTTCGCCAGCCCATTTTTCGGCCTTGGCGGATGTTCGATTGAACACCGAAACCTCATGTCCGGCCTTGCGCAGATATCCCGCCATCGGATAGCCCATGACGCCCAGGCCAATGAATGCTGTTTTGAATATGTCAGACATGAATTCCGCTCCTGATTTTCCTACGCGTCCTCGTGGTCGATAATCGCGTGTATCTTGTGCCACATCTCGAAACTTTCAGCTGTCAGTAGATTTCCTTCAGGGCGCGCAAAATCATAACGCGCTCCGTCGAGCAGAGAACTGTACCCGCCAGCCTCGGTGACAAGGAAGCTCCCCGCGACGTGGTCCCACGGCAAAAGTTTCGTATAGGCTGAGAACGCTCGTTCGCCAGAAAGAATGAGGACGTACTCATGCCCTGCGCAATTTGGTCGAAAAACATTCTCGATGACATCAGAGCGTTGCTCCGCGCGCTGAAACAAGTGACGCGCAGCGGTACCGACAATGCCGGTCTCGCGTTTGTTAGAATTCAGTTGCACAGGCTCACCATCGAAGATCACGCCGTCACCGCGTGAGCCCATCACCGTCGTGCCCGTCACCGGTTCATATATCCAACCACTCACGACCTCTCCTTTGAATACAAGCGAGACCATGACGGCGAATGTCGGCCGTCCATTGGCAAAATTCCAGGTGCCATCGATCGGATCAATGATCCAGACCGGATCGTCGCCCACCAGTCGTGTGAAAACGCTCTCATCCGCAAAGACAGCTTCCTCTCCAACCACAGTGCTGCCAGGCAGCAAGTCCGGCAGACGGGCTGTCAACCACTTCTCCGTTTCAATGTCGGCGATGGTGACAAGCTCGCCGCCATCCTTCTCATTGATTTCACCATCCTGCAGAGTTCGGAATCTCGGCAGGACAATTTCAGCCGCCGCAGTTTTCATCAGATCCATAACCCGCATAGGGTCGGACACAACAACGCTCATTCCACACTTTCCTCGGAGGCCTGCTGCTTGCGGAAGCGCGCCATGTCACGCGGTGCAAGACGGACAGTCAGCTTGCTACTCATGCCGTCATCTATGCGCTCGAGAACATCACCCTTCTCATAGAGCCAGGCCATGGTCGCACCATCACTCAAAGCCACTTCCACATCAGCCACGGTGTCTGTTTCGGCGAGTTTCTCATCAATCATCGCCAACAGTGTGTCGCAACCAGAACCGTCAAGCGCAGAGAGCGATATCAGATCCGATGTGCGGTCTGCCCGTGCTTCCAGCGCGTCCCGCTCTTCGGAGGCAAGAAGATCGACTTTATTCAAAATTTCGATCTGTGTAGGCAACTTGCGATCGTCATCATTGTCAGCCGCACGATCACTCAGAAGATTTTTCAGAATGGTTTCGACATCCTGACGCTGGGCTTCTGTATCCGGGTCCGCACAATCGCGCACATGCAGCACAATATTGGCAGCCACCACCTCTTCCAGTGTTGCTCGGAACGCGGCGACCAGATCATGCGGCAATTCGGAAATGAATCCGACCGTGTCCGAGAAAATAACCTTGCGGCCGGACGGAAGCTCCAAACTCCGCATTGTCGGGTCCAGCGTGGCAAACAGCATGTCTTCTGCGAAGACGTCAGCCTGTGTCAGCCGGTTGAAGAGTGTGGACTTGCCTGCATTTGTGTAGCCCACCAACGCAATCAGCGGATACGGCACCCGCTCCCGCGCCTTGCGATGCAGACCGCGGGTTCGACGCACCTGATTGAGTTCCTTCTTCAGGCGAATAATCCGGTCGTCGATCATGCGACGATCAAGTTCGATCTGGCTTTCACCAGGACCACCAATAAAGCCAAAACCGCCACGCTGCCGCTCGAGATGAGTCCACGAACGTACAAGCCGACTGCGTTGATAGGTCAGTGCGGCCAATTCCACCTGAAGTTGCCCTTCACGGGTGCGAGCGCGTTCACCAAAGATTTCCAGAATAAGCCCGGTGCGATCGATGACCTTGCACGACCATGCTCGCTCCAGGTTTCGCTGCTGAACCGGTGACAGCGCACCCCCGACGATCACCAACTCGGCTTCTTCCGCCTCAATACGATCATGCACCTCGTTCACCACGCCTTCACCAAAAAGCGTAGCCGGCCGGGGCCGGCTGAGTGAAATAGCGCGACTGCTGACAATATTCAAAGAGATGGCCCGCGCCAGCCCCTCCGTCTCTTCCAGCAGGATGTCGGGGTCACGGTCAGCGCTGCCTGCACCTCGTTCTCGGAGAACAGGTTGAAGAACAATCGTGCGCGTCGGATCGTTTCCAACCCGCGTCGAATGATGTTTATCCTGACCCAAGACTACAATTTACTCGGCTGCTTCGGTCTCAAATTCGTCATCATCGTCATCCATTTCCGGCTCGAACAGCTGAACCGGCATCGATGGCATTACCGTGGAAATAGCGTGCTTGTAGACCAGTTGTGAATGGGCATCACGGCGCAGCAATACGCAGAAGTTATCAAACCACGTCACAACACCCTGAAGCTTCACACCGTTGACGAGAAAAACGGTAACCGGAGTTTTGTTCTTACGAATGTTGTTCAGGAATACGTCCTGGACATTCTGTGACCGTTCTGCAGCCATCTTATTACCTCAGCTTTGTTCTTGTGTTGGTTGTATTATTCGCTGGTCAGGTTGAAAGACTGTGCGCCAACAAACCAGGCTCGCGTCACAATCTTCCCTACCATACATAGGTTAGGACTGATCGGCTGGATTTCCAGTCCAATCAGTTGAAATTATTCATAAATTTCGTGATTTAGCTGATTTTTGGAAATTCCGACATAAATTCTACATATCGGCTGTGCAGCGCGGCACTCAATGAGCCCGGTATTCCGTTCGCTATCACTCGATCATCAATCCGTGTAACGGGGGTTACGAAATGCGAGGAATTACTCATGAACGCTTCCCGCGCATTATAGGCCTCCTCTACCGAAAAGCTTCGCTCTTCAAACGAGATGTTCATTTCCTGTGCCAATTGCAAAATTGCCTGTCGGGTGATTCCCTGAAGAATATCGTGATCGGCAGCGCGCGTGATCAAAACCCCGTCGCCGGAAATGATCCAGGCATTTGATGATGTCCCTTCGGTGACCATACCCTCACCGTCGTACATCCATGCTTCGTACACATCTGCCGCAGCAGCAGCCTGTTTGCCCAAAACATTGGGAAGGAGTGAGACCGACTTGATGTCACGCCGGGCCCAGCGGATATCCTCAAGGGTTATGACAGCGACGCCATTCTCGCGCATATCATCGAGGAATTCAGGGATCGCACGGACCGTCATCACCAGTGATGAGCGAACATCTTTTGGGAATTTGTGATCTCGCGGAGCAACACCCCGGGTCACCTGGATGTACACAAGACCGGTTGCAAACCTGTTACGGCGGATGATTTCACGCATCGCAACATGCAGGGCAGAACGGTGAATTGGCCATGCCATATCAAGTTCGTCCAGCGAACGCCCTAACCGGTCCAGATGGGGTTCCAAATCAATCAACCGGTTGCGGAATAGGTGCACAACCTCATAGACGCCATCTGCAAATTGATAGCCCCGGTCTTCAACATGGACCACGGCCTCACCGTGATCGACATAACGACCGTTAACGTAAGCTATGCGCGGCACCGCAACCTCCGAAAATGCATAGGCAGTTCACGTCTAGAAAAATTCAAGTCGCACGGCAAACATCCGTTCCACCTTGCGAACAGCTTCCTTGGTCGCGAACAGAATAACGGTGTCACCAACATTGATGACAGAATCCTTGTCTACCATCAGGACCTTTTCATCACGAACGATCGAGGCGACAATAACGCCTGCTGGAAGCTTCGCATCCTTGATCGGCTTACCGACCAGGCTGGATGTTTCCAGAGCTTCAGCTTCAATCACTTCGCCAAAATTCTCCCCGATCGAATGAACCGAACGAATTTTACCGCGTCGGATCACCTGCAGGATGGTTGAAACCGTGATCACACGCGGATTTACCACCACATCGATGCCCAGTGGCGCCAGCAGAGGGTTGTAGGTGTTGCTATTGACCAGGGTCACCGCACGTTCCGCGCCATATCGCTTGGCAAGCAACGAAGCCAGTATGTTGACTTCGTCGTCATTCGTCACAGCGACCACGGTGCTGGTTTTACTGATACTGGCTTCTTCCAGAATCTCGGGATCGAGGGCGTCGCCGTTGATAACAGTTGTTTTGGAAAGCACCTGTGCCACTTCCTGGGCTCGGGTCTTGTCCAATTCAATCAACTTTGCCGAAACGCCCGAAAAATGCTCTTCAATATCCTTCGCGAGGCTTTCCCCTATATTGCCGCCGCCAATAATCACAACCCGGCGAGCTTCGGGTTCATCATGACCGAAAGCTGCCATAGCACGCGGTACATGCTCTCCATCAATGACGATGTAGACCTCATCATTGACCTCTAGGTGATCATCCCCAGTCGGCACGATGGGCTTGCCACCACGAATGATCCCAATGATCGAAAGCCGAAGGTCGGGAAACAGTGTGGTGAGCTGGCGCAGCGGCGTGTCGAGAATGGGACAATTTTCTTCACAACGTACACCAATCAAACGCAACCGGTTCTCAGCCAACGGAATCATCTCGAATGATCCCGGTACGGTAAAACGTCGGCCAATTGCGCGCGCAACCTCGATTTCAGGCGAAATGATGACGTCGATCGGCAAATGGTCGCGTGAGAACAAATCTGCCCAAATTGGGTTGCGGTAACTCTGATCACGCACCCGGGCAATTTTCATTGGAACATCAAACAGCGAATGTGCGACCTGGCACGCAACCATGTTTACTTCGTCGGCAAAGGTCACCGCCACGATCATATCCGCATCACGTGCGCCGGCGGCCTCCAGAACATCGGGGTGCGACGCGAAACCAACCATGGTCGTGACGTCCAGCGTATCCCGTATCCGACGGATCAAATCCGGACTCTGGTCGATCACTGTGACATCGACACGCTCAGCGGCGAGCTCGCGCGCAATACTTGAGCCAACCTGGCCTCCGCCACAAATTATCGCTTTCATGAGAAAATCCCGGGTTGCGGACGAGCGCTTGAACTAACGTCGGAAAGACACACCGAACCTCGAACTATTCCGAGTTTCGAATTGTTGGCCCTTGCACTCCAAGTGACTTGAGCTTTCGGTGCAATGCCGAACGTTCCATACCAACAAAGGTTGCTGTTTTGGAAATATTACCACTGAACCGGTTTACCTGCGCCTCAAGATATTGGCGCTCGAACTCTTCTCGCGCATCGCGCAGAGGCAGGGTCAGAAATTCCGTCTGCCCCGCACCAAGCAAGGCGCGTGGCGCTTTCCCTGCCAATTCCGGAGGAAGCATATCTGCACGGATCGGTTGGCTCGGATCCGTTGGTGCCATGATCAACAACCATTCAATAACGTTGCGCAATTGCCGGACATTCCCCGGCCAATCGTGAGATTGCAGTGCCGTCATCGCATCAGGACCGATACGTCGTACCGGCATGCCGCCGGTTTCGGCCGCACGACGCATGAAATGCTCGGCCAGTTTCGGAATATCCTCACGCCTGTCTGCAAGATCAGGAACTTCGAGAGGCACAACGTTCAACCGGTAGAACAGATCTTCCCGGAAGCGTCCTGTATCAATTTCATCCTTCAAATCGCGTGTGGTTGTTGCCACCACACGAACATCAACTTCAATTTTTCGGTTTCCACCGACTTGCTCAAAAGTTTGCTCCTGCAAAACCCTGACAATTTTACCCTGTGTTTCAATTGGCATATCGCCAATTTCATCAAACACGAGGGTGCCATTATGAGCTTGCTCAAACAGACCGATCTTGCGTCCTTCCTGATCGGATGCGCGTGCCGCTTCGACCCCAAACAACTCGGACTCCATCCGTTCGGGCGCCATAGCCGCGCAATTGACGATCACAAATGGCTGATCCGCCCGCCGCGACTGCGCATGGAGCATTCGTGCGGCGACTTCTTTGCCAGAGCCTGCGGCGCCATGGATCAGAACCCGACTTCCCGTTGGTGCGACTTTGTCGACCGACTGACGTAACTGACTAATCGTCGCGCCGTCACCGATAAGCTCGGTCTCCGGTCCGGCACGAAGACGTAACTCCCGGTTTTCACGCCGAAGTCGTGAAGCTTCTATCGCACGACTTACGATTAGAATCAGCCGGTCTGTTTTGAATGGTTTCTCGATATAGTCATAGGCGCCGACCTTGATCGCCTGCACCGCAGTCTCAATGGATCCGTGCCCGCTTATCATCACAACCGGAACTTCTGGATGTTCTCGTTGCAGAATATGCAAGAGCTCCATGCCGTCGAGACGGCTACCCTCCAGCCAGATATCGAGGATGATCAGGTTGGGACGCCGCGCTGCAACCTCATCGACCGCAGCTTCAGCGCTGGCAGCCTGACGGGTTTCATATCCTTCGTCTTCGAGAATACCAGCAATCACAAGCCGGATATCGTCTTCATCATCGACAATAAGAATATCTTCAGCCATGTCTCTAGGCGTCTCGCATTGCTGTCGTTGGGTCTGTTCCCGTGCCCGGATTGTCCTGCGGCAGAGTGATCGTAATTCTCGCCCCCATTTGTCCGTCTCGATCACTCAAACGCAAGGTACCGCCATGTTGCTCAACGATCCGCGCGACAATGGCCAAGCCAAGCCCCGTTCCCTTCGAACGCGTTGTTACATATGGCTCCGTTAACCGGTCTCGTTCTCTCACCGGCAAGCCCCGTCCATTGTCTTCAATGACAATCGATGCGTTGTTATCTGATTCGACCAAATGCAGGGAAATCCAACCCGAGGCAAGCCCATCGCCCTCACGTCCAACAATTGCATCCACTGCGTTCTGAAGCAGGTTTGTAAACGCCTGACTCAATAGGCCTGCATCAAGATTGAAGACAATGTCGTTTTTGGGAAATTCGGTTTCGAACGCGATATCCCGATGCGCTTGCTGCTGCAAAAACACAGCCTCACGGCACAACTTGCCTAAATTTTCCGGCTTCATCACCGGATTTGGCATCCTCGCAAAGGATGAAAACTCATCCACCATGCGGCCGATGTCACCAACCTGCCGCACAATTGTATCGGTGCACTGTTCAAAAATATCGGGATCAGTCTCTATTTCTTTCAAATACTTGCGCTTCAAACGTTCGGCCGACAATTGGATGGGGGTTAGCGGATTTTTGATTTCGTGTGCGATACGCCGCGCCACATCTGCCCATGCGGCTGTTCGCTGTGCAGACTGCAATTCGGTGACGTCATCAAATGTGACCACAAAACCGATTACGTCCTGCCTGGCATCGTGCTCCGCAGCAATACGGACGTGAAGCGTGCGCACGGCTTCACCCGTTTCAATGCTGATTTCATCTTCGACCAAACGCCCGGGGTCGGCTACCACACGCTCCACAAGCCCTTCGAATTCAGGCACAGAATCCCCCAACCGCCGTCCCATGATTTCTTCCAGCCGAACCCCCAGCAATGCAATCGCAGGTGGATTGGGCAAATTCACACGGCCAGATCGATCAAGACCAATCACGCCAGCTGAAACGCCAGCAAGGACAGCTTCGGTAAACCTGCGTCGATCCTCGAGTTGACGGTTGGCCTCCGTCAATTCACCACGCTGTCCATCAAGTTGCCGTGTCATCCGGTTGAATGCCCGGGTCAGCATTCCGATCTCATCATCCGATCTGGATGCTTCATCGAGTCGAACACTGAGGTTGCCAGAACGCACCATTTCCGTCGCATGCACAAGATTGGCGATATGTCGCGAAAGTCGATTGGCAAACCCCAACCCCACACCAACTGCGGTCAATAGCAGCAGAAGAGTCACAATGACAAAGATCGCGGCGAGTTCTAGCTCCAGTCGCGAGCGTCTGGTTTCTGCCTGCGCATACTCGTTGGCGGCGCGCTTTGTCGTTTCACGATAGCGCAAAACATTCGGGTCAATGAAACGCCCGACATAAAGGAAAACCTGCGGCCGAACATTCAGACCGACAAGTGCACGCACGCGGTCTTCTTTTTCGCTGGTCAGGATAACCGGTTGGCCATTTGCTGCATCAGCCACAGCGAGTGGCGGCGGAATGTCGAACAGCAATGACGAGGTGAATCCGGCGCTCGCAATGACCCGACCATTCTGATCAAACAGGACTGCGCCCGGGATCGAACGCTTGGACGCTTCATCCTCGATAATCTGTCTTGCGCGCTGACTGTCGACCCCAAAACCCGACCAGACGCGGTTAAGCTCATCGGCCATGGCCAGTGCATCGGACCGTATCGACTCACGATGTTCATTCAGATAGGCCTCCGAAACGAGAACCGAACTTTCAGCCGCTTCACGAACGCGCTCACTAAACCAGTTTTCGATCACCAGATTGAAAAACAACGAGGCCAGAACCGCGACCAGAATCGCAGGGGAAATAGCCACAACAGAGAACAAGCCAACAAGGCGCACATGCAAACGTGCACCAGCCAGCCCTGCGCGACGTTGCGCCCACATCCGGACCAGCCCCAAACTGACCGCGACGCCCAAAGCCAGAACTAGGACAAGATCGACGATCAGAAATACAAACAGGGCGTCTTCGCCCATGCCGAATGTCGTGTTTCCAGTCAGCGCGAAGAATGTGCCAAACCCAAAGCCTACCGCGCAGACCATGAGGACAATTGCAACTCTGCGTCCAACACCAGCACGTTGCCCGCGCGATACAATATTGCGCAGCAAACCGGGCTTTCGAACCACCGAACCACCGGTAAATTCAGAGGGAGCGTCAGAGGTCACATAGAGACCACGGCGATCTGATTTATTGGGGGTTATCTCGTCGCTCATTTGATGCTCGATAACACGTGTGCGATTTCCGGATCGATGCCAGAAAAGACGTCGAACGACGCACCGGGCCTCATTTTACGCCGCGCACTATATCAATGTCTAACTCACGGATTTTCTTACGTAATGTGTTGCGGTTTAAACCCAGCAAACTGGCTGCCTGAAGTTGATTTCCGCGCGTCGCTTCAAGAGCCAGATTTATCAGCGGACGCTCCATTTCATGCAAGATCCGACTATACAACCCAGCGGCCGGCAAACCATCGCGATGCGCCGAGAAATAATTACGCAAATGACGCTCGATTGCGTCGGATAATGACTCCTCATCAGCCCGTTCCTCTGCCGCCGTTCCCGGCGAAGAATGCGCCAGTTCAGCTTCCACCAGATCTACATTGATCACATCCTGACTGTAGAGGGCCGATAGACGTTGAATTAGATTCTCCAACTCGCGCACATTGCCAGGCCAGCGGTAGTCCTGCAGGCGCCCCATAGCTTCAGGAACGAATGTCTTGGTGGGCATACCATCCGCTTCTGCTTGGGACAGAAAATGGGTGACAAGTTCTGGAATATCCTCGACGCGTTCGCGCAGTGGCGGGATACGCACTGGTACAACATTCAAGCGATAGTACAAATCTTCACGGAACAAACCCTGTCGAACAGCTGAGCGAAGATCACGATGGGTTGCCGCAATAATCCGGACGTTGGTTGAGATCGGAACACGCCCACCAACTGTGGTGTATTCCCCTTCCTGCAAAACCCGGAGCAGCCGTGTTTGCGCTTCGATTGGCATATCGCCAATTTCATCCAGAAACAGAGAGCCTCCCTCTGCCTGCTCAAAACGCCCTGCATATCTGTTTGTCGCCCCGGTAAATGCCCCCTTTTCATGACCGAACAGTTCGCTCTCGATCAGTTCGCGGGGAATTGCGGCCATATTGATAGCTACAAATGGACCAAAGCGCCGTTTTCCGTAGTCATGAAGTGCGCGGGCAACCAGTTCTTTGCCTGTCCCGGATTCTCCCGTGACCATGACTGTCAAATCGGTGTTCATGAGCCGAGCGAGGATCCGGTAGATATCCTGCATGGCTGCAGAACGCCCAATCAATGGAAGTTCTTCCTCCTCAGCCGCGTAGAGCGCGCTATCGGACTTTCGCGGCGCATCCCGTTCCGCAAATGCACGCTGAACAACCTCCACAACCTCTTTGAGATCGAATGGCTTTGGCAGATATTCGAAGGCTCCGCGTTCTGTTGCCCGTACAGCGGTCAAAAGCGTATTTTGGGCGCTCATCACAATAATCCGCAAATCAGGTCGGATCTTTCGAATGCGCGGGATCAGGTCGAGGCCATTTTCATCCGGCATCACAACATCAGTGATAACCAGATCGCCCTCTCCATCAGAAATCCAACGCCATAGATTTGCTGCTGTTCCTGTCGTCCGCACCTCATGTCCCGCCCGGCCCAAAGCCTGGCTGAGCACTGTGCGAATGCTGCGATCATCATCCGCGATGAGAATTGTCGACGCACTCATTGTTTCTGACCTTCCGAACCAAGATCGACAGGCAACATGACCTTAAACGCGGTGCCCCTTTCGTCGCTCTCCAAATCAACAACGCCACCGTGATCGCCAACAAGCTTGGCAACAAGCGCGAGCCCAAGCCCCGTTCCATTTGTCTTCGTTGTCACGAAGGGGTCAAAAAGATAAGGCTGAACATCGAAAGGAACGCCGGTTCCATTGTCGCGAACAGAAATCTCGATGGGCAAATCTACCCGCTCGCCGCTTCCCGGGATCGCCAAACGAAGACCATGGCGAAAGCGTGTTTCCAGCGAAATCACACCGTTTTTTTCGTCAACGGCCTCACAAGCATTTTTGATCAAATTCAGGAACACCTGAATCAATTGATCACTGTTTCCAAGAACCATCGGCAAGGACGGATCGAAAGACACATCAAAGGTCAAATCTCGCCCAAAACCATTTTCGGCGATCTTCTTCACACGATCGAGCACCTCATGAATGTTAACGGCCGAGCGTTCGAGAAGCCGCTCATCCGAAAATGCTTCCATGCGATTGACCAGCGCAACAATACGATCAGCTTCGTCACAAATTAACTGCGTGAGCTCACGCCCGCCATCATCCGTCCCGTCTTCAAGCAGCTGAGCAGCGCCGCGAATACCGGAGAGCGGATTTTTCACTTCATGGGCGAGCATCGAAGCCATCGCCGTCACAGAGCGGGCAGCGCCGCGATGCACAAGTTGTCGGTCGATATGCTGAGCAAGGGTCTGCTCATGCAAACTCAAAACCACTACACCAGAGTTATCAAACCCGGGTTGCGCCTGAACTGACACTTCGCGCTCCTCTATTCGGGGACCACCAAGTCGTACGCTTCGCTCGGCATAGCTGGAACCAGCATCGCGGGTCTTTTCAATGATGAAAAACAGTGGATTATCTGGAGACACCAATTCCTGGAGTGGGCACCCAACCAATGTATGTGCGCCCATACCAAACATCTGCTCGGCGGCGTAGTTCACATATCGAATTGTATTGTCATCGCCAATCGCGACCACGGCATCACCCAAGAGGTTGAGGACCGCCCAAGGGTCAACCGATAATTCGTCCTGCAAAGGCTCCACATTGCCTGATGTATTCATCTACTGCCCGCCAGAGCAGACATCTCACGAAATCGAACCAGTTCCTGAGCAATCACAGCAGGATCAAGCGTGTTGTTTACCACATTGCGAAATTCCGCGGCTCCCGGCACGCCAGTCAGGTACCAGCCAATATGCTTGCGCGCATTGCGGATGCCGACATTCGCGCCATAAAGCGTCATCATATCCTCCAGATGCTCGCGCATAATCGACCAGCGCTGAAGTAAGTCGGGTTCTTCGCGTTTCTCACCGGTCGCCAGATAGTGCGCAACATCCCCGGGAAGCCATGGTCTGCCCTGGGCTGCACGCCCAATCATCACGGCATCGGCTCCTGTCGTGTTCAGGCAGGACAAAGCATCTTCAGCACTGCGTATATCGCCATTGGCGATGAGCGGAACCGAAACAGCATCTTTTACCCCTGCGATAAAATTCCAATCGGCGGTGCCCGTATAGAAATCACAGCGCGTGCGGCCGTGCACTGTGAGCATCTGAACGCCGACGTCCTCTGCGATCAGAGCCAACTCAACAGCATTTCTAGTGTGCATGTCCCAGCCGGTTCGCATTTTTACGGTCACTGGCACTTCAACTGCACCAACAACAGCCTTCATAATCTCGGTCGCCAAAGGCACGTCGCGCATCAACGCTGACCCCGTGGCCTTGCGCACAACCTTCTTGGCCGGACAGCCAAAATTGATATCAATGAGCTCTGCACCACGGTCGACGGCCAACTTGGCAGCCTCCCCCATGATTTCCGGTTCCGTTCCAGCCAGTTGTATGGAAACCGGCCCCGATCCCTCTGCAAACAGCATACGGCGAGCAGATTGGCGGGATTCGCGGAGCATCTCCTTGCTCGCGACCATTTCAGAGACAACCAAACCCACGCCATAGCGTGCAGCAAGCTTTCGAAACGGAAGGTCACTCACACCAGACATTGGCGCCAGCACAACCCTGTTCGGGATCGTGACCGGCCCAATTCCCAATGGCTGATATTCAATTGCGGACATAATGGCTAAATATTGTGCAGAAATTTTGAATGTCTATCTATTGTGCACTATAAGCAAAATTGTGCACCGCAACAAGCCTTGAGCATATATCTACGAAAGAACTACGTCCGTGACGAATTTGACGCCTGGAAATGCGAGCGTCATCAGGAGATAGGTCATCAACACCAAACGCGTTGCGTTTCGACCGCGCAGACCACTGCTTCGTTGCATCATAAGAAGTACGCCCAGAACCAGGAATGCCGCGATGGACAAGGTTGTCTTGTGGTCCAGCGCCATCAGTGAACCAGCAATGAAAAACTGCGTTGCCATTCCGGACAAGAGGCCAAGGCCGAGAACAATTTCAGCAGCGGTCAACAGCCTCAACTGCGTGCTTTCACCATCTGAAACTGCCGGGAGACCGTCAACCAAGCGCGACATTTTACGTGAACGCAGGGCCCGTTCTTTCAACCAGACCCCCAATGCAGCGGTCGCTGCAACTGTGATCAGTGCATATGTGACCAAAGACACGCCAATATGTACCTGCAACCAGACTGTCATCGACGATCCGGCAACGGATGTATCCGGAACAGATGACCACAACAACGCGATGACCGACAAAATCACGAGATAGGGCAAAAGAAGCGCACGAAGCTTCCGTGAAGATCGCGAGACCAGACATATGGCGAAGTACACCAGCATGGTGCCGGCCACGATGGTCCACAATGTTGCACTGAACCCGGACTGCCACAGTCCACCGCCGGCAGATATATCCAGCGCAATCGGGCCGACCGTTGCCACACTGAGTAAGAGCCAGAACAAACGCCCCTCGCCCTGCGCAGACTCAACCTGATTTTGCGCAGGTAAAAGCGCGGCTGGCAGGAGCGTCAGCAAAGCCGCAATTCCAAATATGATTGAACCGTTCATACCTGCATCATAGTCGCGCTTGCGCAGTGGGTCACTTTCGAAGACGCGCTGAACTGTTCTCTAGCTTGGCAAGGTGGAAGCAGGCGACTAACGTGCCGCCGAAACTAGGCTCCCATGAGGATCGCGTGTGTCAGAAACCGTAGCCCTGGTGGTCGCAGCTGGACGCGGAACCCGCATGTCCGGCGACGTCCCCAAACAATATCGCGAGCTTGCCGGTCAAGCAGTCCTGCGCCGCACGCTCAAGGCGTTTGCGTCCCACCCCGTCATTTCACGGGTCTATCCCGTTATTCATCGGGACGACCTCGAGAGCTTCACGGCAGCAAGTGCCGGTCTTGACCTCGAATCTCCTGTCCATGGCGGCACAACCCGCCAGGAATCGGTCATGTTGGGGCTGGAACATCTTGCGCAAACTGCCGCACCACAAAATGTCCTGATCCATGACGGCGCACGACCATTCGTGCCGGCCACACTGATTGATCGGGTTATTTCGTCTCTCAAACAGACCGAAGCCACGATACCTGTCCTCGAAGTGTTCGACACTCTCAAGCGGATGGATGCTTCAAGCATCGGGGAGACTGTTGAACGCGCCGGCCTTGTTCGTGCGCAAACGCCACAAGGTTTCCACTTCCACAAAATCCTCGAAGCGCATCGTGCCAGCAAGGGACTTTCGCTCACCGATGACGCTGCGGTCGCTGAAAAGTTTGGAATTAAAGTCATGACCGTGCCCGGTGCCGAAGAGAACATAAAGATCACCCGCGATGAGGACCTCAAACGAGCTGCGTTTTGGCTTCAGGCCGCACGCGAAACCCGCGTAGGAACAGGTTTTGACGTACACAAATTTAAGGCCGGCGACAGCGTACGTCTCGCCGGCATAGATATTCGTCATGATCAAAGCCTCGCTGGGCATTCCGATGCCGACGTCGGGTTGCATGCCCTCACTGACGCGCTTCTCGGAGCCATGGGAGATGGCGACATCGGCTCTCATTTTCCCCCGAATGACCCCCAGTGGAGTGGCGCAGATTCATCGTTGTTTCTCAAACACGCCCATGACCTGTTGATCGACCGCGGCGGCGAACTCGTGCATGCCGATCTGACAATCATATGTGAACGCCCTAAAGTCGGACCGCATCGAGATGCGATGCGAGCTCGGATTGCCGAAATCATGGGTGTTTCATCAACGCGCATTTCGGTCAAGGCAACCACAACCGAAGGTCTGGGCTTTACCGGACGGGCCGAAGGCATTGCAGCACAGGCCACAGTCACCGTGAGCGTAAGCAGATCATGACCGAGCCCACCACCGAAACCACCAAAGAGCCTCGTCTCGCCCGCTTGCTGGCAACATGGTTTGGTGCCGGCGATCTTCCGGGTGCTCCCGGCACCTGGGGCTCACTCGCCGCCATCCCCTTCGCAATCATCATCGTTCTACTTGGCGGCCAGTACCTGTTGGCTGTCTTTGTTCTGATCGCGTTTGTCGTTGGCATCTGGGCTTCCGGGAAGCTTGCTTCATTTCATCGTATGGAAGACCCACAGCGGGTGGTCATCGATGAAGTCGCAGGTCAATGGCTCGCAATACTGCCTGTCGCGTTCGACTGGCGTTATTATGTCATCGCCTTTGTACTGTTCCGCTTCCTCGACATTACCAAACCCTGGCCGTTAAAGAACTTCGAACGCATGCCGGGTGGTCTTGGAATCATGGCTGATGATATCGGAGCGGGCGTCTATGCCGGTGTTCTCACATGGCTGATCGCACTCTGGCTGGGAACAGCCGGAAACATACCGACCTTGTTTGGATAGAATAATGTTTGATACCCAACTGCTCACAGATGCTGCTGAACTTCTTGAACTGTGCCGCCGCGCTGGACTGAAGATCGCCACCGCCGAATCTTGCACCGGCGGTTTGATTGCGGGTTGCCTGACAGAGATTGCTGGATCTTCCGACGTTGTCGAACGTGGCTTTGTGACCTACTCCAATGAAGCCAAACAGGAGATGCTCGGGGTCCCCAGAATGCTCATTAACCTGAATGGCGCCGTCAGTGAGAAAGTCGCGGTCGCCATGGCTGAAGGCGCGCTAAAGCACTCCCTTGCAGATATTTCCGTTGCGGTGACGGGCGTCGCCGGGCCAGGCGGCGGCAGCAAGGAAAAACCTGTTGGACTGGTCCATCTTGCCTGCGCCGGACGCGGACGCAGGACTGTGACAAATCATCAAATTTTCCCGGGTGATCGCGCAGACATCCGTGACGCAACAGTACAAACCGCTTTCTCAATGCTGCGCCGCGCTGCCACTGAGGGCTGACATCAAGAGGCACCCATGTCCAAAACCAATACAACAGCCTTCGACAGCCGGGATTTCTCGGCGATCTTCGACCATATCTCCATCGGCGTTCGAGACATCAAAACTGCAATGTCGTTCTACCGCCCTTGTCTGGAAGCGCTGGGACTTGAGGTCGTCATGGACAAGGGATTTGCTGTTGCCTTTGGCAATGGTTCCGGACGCCAGTGGCTTTGGGTGAGCGAACCAATCGACAAAGAGCAAGCCGTTGTCGCCAACAACGGTGCGCATTACGCGTTGATTGCGCAGGATCGGGCGACAGTACGAGCCTTTTATGAAACCGCGATGGCAAATGGTGGTCGGGATGCCGGTGCGCCCGGGCTACGCCCGGAATACATTCCGACCTACTACGGGGCTTTCGTACTCGACCTGGATGGCAACAAGGTGGAAGCCGTCTGCCGGAAGGCCGAAGACGACTAGCTATTCAGAGTCGTAGAGGACGTCGGCGCGTTTCTCGAACGCTCCGACCATGCGCGTGACAGCTTCATGGAACAGAACGCCGATCATCTTCTCCAGAATTTTACTGCGGAACTCGAACTCAACAAAGAAATCGACTTCACATCCACCATCTTCCGACGGCAGGAAGACCCAGTGGTTACGCAGAAATTTAAGAGGGCCATCGACATACTCAACATCAATCCGTGATGGCGTATCGCCCTTCGCAGGCACCAGACTTACCTTTGACGTGAACCGCTCACGCACAAGCTTGAACCCTACCACCAGATCAGACCAAACGATCTCACCGTGCTCGACGGTATCTCGTTTACGGTTTCGCGCAGCAATGCACCAGGGCAGAAAATCGGGATAGCTCTCGATGTCTGCCACCAGATCAAACATCTGGTCAGGCCGATACGGTAGAATGCGAATTTCTTTATGTTCGGGCACGTGCTCTCGGAAACAATGCTACTGGGCAGCGGCCAGTTTCGCCTCGCGCGCATCGCGCAATTTGGCAAAGTCGTCACCGGCGTGATAGCTCGACCGGGTCAACGGAGTCGCAGAAACAAGCAGAAACCCCTTCCCGCGCGCCATCGTCGCATAGCCCTCGAACTCGTCTGGCGTGACAAATCGATCAATGCGAGCGTGCTTGGGTGTAGGCTGCAGATACTGTCCGATGGTCAGAAAGTCGACATTGGCCGAGCGTAGATCGTCCATCACCTGACCGACTTCCTCTCGCGTTTCTCCCAAACCAACCATGATCCCGGATTTCGTGAAGATGCTCGGCACCTGTTCCTTGATCTCATGCAGCAACTTCAGGCTCGTGAAGTAACGCGATCCCGGCCGAATTGTCGGATAGAGCCGCGGCACGGTCTCCAGATTGTGATTGAACACATCGGGCGGGCTGCCCGCCATGATTTCGATCGCGCCAGCCTTATCCTTGAAGTCCGGGGTCAAAATCTCGACGGTGGTATTCGGAGCCGCGCTGCGAATGGAACGCACCACTTCGGCAAAATGCGTTGCGCCGCCGTCATCCAGATCATCGCGATCAACAGATGTGATAACCACATGCTCCAACCCCATACCGCCCAGTGCGATAGCGACATTGGCGGGCTCCATCGGATCAAGCGGCTTGGGCATGCCCGTCGCCACATTGCAGAACGCGCAAGCGCGTGTGCAGGTATCGCCCATGATCATGATGGTCGCGTGCTTCTTCGCCCAGCACTCACCGATATTCGGACACGCCGCTTCCTCACAGACTGTCGCGAGGTTCAGCTCTCGCATCATCTTGCGGGTCTCGTGATATTCCGGGCTCGTCGGCGCTTTCACGCGTATCCAGTCCGGCTTGCGCTGGATCGGATTATCGGGCCGTTTCTGCTTCTCCGGATGGCGGAGAGCCGGATCGGTTTTCTTGTCGCGGATCGGTGCTGAGGTCATGGGCTAGAAGTGGATCGTGCGCCCGTAAGCGTCAAGTACGGATTCGTGCATCATTTCACTCAAGGTCGGATGCGGGAACACGGTATGCATCAGTTCCTGTTCTGTTGTCTCCAGCGTCTTGGCAACACTGTAGCCTTGGATCAGTTCGGTCACTTCGGCGCCAATCATGTGCGCGCCCAGCAATTCGCCGGTCTCTGTATCAAAGATCGTCTTGATCATGCCCTCAGGTTCACCCAGCGCGATGGCCTTGCCATTGCCCTGAAACGGGAAGCGCCCAACTTTGATCTTTCGGCCAGATTCCTTGGCTTTGGCCTCAGTCATGCCGATCGAGGCAACCTGAGGATGGCAATAGGTACACCCCGGTATGCGGCTCTTGTCCATTGGGTGAATGTCTTTTTCACCCGCGATTTTCTCCACCACGATGATTCCTTCATGAGAAGCCTTGTGGGCGAGCCAGGGCGCGCCAGCTACATCGCCAATCGCCCAGATTCCTCTCTCGCCCGTCGCGCCCCATTCATCAGTTTCGATGTGGGAACGATCCACCTTCACCTTCGTGCCTTCGAGCCCTAGGTTTTCAACATTGCCAACAATCCCGACGGCCATGATCACGCGTTCGGCCGTGATCTTCTCCCTTTTCCCGTCCTTCTCGACGGTTGCAGTGACGCCCGCCTTCTTCTTGTCGAGGGACTTCACGGTAGCGCCGGTCAAAAGCTTCATGCCCTGTTTTTCAAAGGCCTTGGCAGCCATTTTCGAAATTTCCTCATCCTCGACGGGCAGAACCCGGTCGAGCACTTCAACCACCGTCACCTCTGCACCAAGCGTACGATAGAAGGATGCGAACTCGATCCCGATGGCACCCGAGCCAACCACAAGCAGAGACTTCGGAAAGGTCTCCGGCGTCATCGCTTCCTTGTAGGTCCAGACCTGCTTGCCATCCGCTTCGAGACCCGGGATGTCTCGTGCGCGCGCACCGGTCGCCAGAATGACGTT
>JABJAG010000055.1 GCA_018666195.1 Alphaproteobacteria bacterium | reverse complement strand
CGCGACGCCGCAACAAGTGCATCTGCTCCAGCGGCCACTTCGATGCCTGTGCCAGCGAGCGCGGCTTTCAGTTCACTGTAGCAGGTGTCATCAGCAACAATTGCGATCTCCGGTCGCAAATCACGAGCTAAGGCGGCCAGATCAGTGACGTTGCGATTGGCCGTCAAAACAGCCACGTCGAAAGTTTCGGGATTTCGCGCGACCAGGTCCGCGGTGCTTGTCCCAATCGACCCGGTTGCACCCAAAATTGTAATTCGACGGCGAGTCGCCGATTGTGTCCGGTTTTCCGTGATTTCGGGCGCTGTCATAGAACCAAGTCCGTTCCGAAAATCAAAATGAACAGCCCCAAAACAGGGGCAGCGAAAAGAAGACCATCAATGCGGTCAAGCACACCACCATGTCCCGGAATCAAGTTTCCCGAGTCTTTTACTTCGAACAGCCGCTTGATCCAGGATTCAAAGAGATCACCGGCCTGAGTCGCGAGAGACAGCGCAGCAGCAAGGATCAGAATCCCGAGACCATTTGCTTCCGTCAGATACAGCAGCACCACGGCGCCGGCGACCGTAAAGCTGATCGCACCAGCAAAGCCGGCCCATGTCTTGTTCGGACTTATCCGGGGTGCAAGTTTCGCCCCCCCGAATAACCTGCCCGCAACATAACCGCCGATATCCGAAAGCCAGACTGCTCCGAACAATACAAAAACGAGATCGCGGCCGATTTCAGGTATCTGCCGCAAGAAGAACAAGGCCAGTGCAGCGCAAACCAGATGCAGAAGTGCGACAACGGCCCAGCGTCGTTCTGACCATGACGAACCAAATGAACCAAGGGCCATAAGTAAACCCAGGCCCAGGCCGAAGAGACCTGCAGTCACCCCTGCCGCAAAAATTGCGACAAGAATGAACAAGGGTCCCAGAACCAGCAGCGTCCCCACACCCAGCGTGTCCAGTTTCGCCATTTTCCGCCATTCCCCGCCTCCCGCAACGACAATGATGGCAATCAACGCGGCGAACCAGATTTCTCCCCTCCAGACACACAGGAGTACAAGCGGCCCCAGCACGACTGCCGAAAGGATGCGCTTGGCCAGATTGGGCATTCCCGATTCTGGCGTGGGCTGACGGGAAGTTTGTTGGTCGCTCAATGCTCTAACCGGCGATTGCGCCGAACCTTCGATCACGACGATTGTATTCAGCAATGGCCTGCTCAAGACCTTCACGTCCGAATTCCGGCCACAACAGGTCAGTAAAGACCAGTTCCGTATAAGCGCACTGCCAGAGCAGAAAGTTGCTGATCCGTTGCTCATTGCTGGTGCGGATCATCAAATCAGGATCGGGCAAATCATGGGTCCACAGATGTTGACCCAGGGTATCTTCATCGATCTGGGAAGGATCAAGTTCTCCGGAGGCTGCCTTCACCGCGATCGCTCGCGCCGCCATCGCAATATCCTGACGTCCGCCATAACTGAGCGCCGCTGTGAGGTTCAGGCCGTCATTTCCAGCCGTCATCTCTTCTGCTGCCTCTATCAGGGAAACAATGTCCTTTGAAAAACGGGCGCGGTCCCCAATGACACGTATTCGAATATTCTTGCGATGCAACTCAGCCGTTTCCGATTGCAGGTATCGACGCAGCAAGCCCATGAGATCAAATACTTCACCCTCTGGGCGATTCCAGTTCTCCGAACTGAATCCAAACAGTGTCAGATAACGAATACCAAGGTCGTTTGCGGCTTCCAGAGTGTGCTGAACGGCCTGTGCGCCCTTTTTGTGCCCCGCTGTCCGGGGCAACCCCCGCGCACGCGCCCAGCGACCATTGCCATCCATAATGATAGCAACATGAGCGGGTACAGAATTAGGGTCGTCAGAACTGCGGGCCATCATACTCAGACCTGCATGATCTCCTGCTCTTTCGCTTCGAGCAGCTCATCGACGATCTTGACGTGAGCGTCGGTCATTTTCTGAATATCCTCGCCGCGGTCACGCTGCTCGTCTTGGGATATCTCGTTGTCTTTTTCCATCTTCTTCAGCGTGTCCATTCCATCACGGCGAACGTTCCGGACAGCAATACGACCTTGTTCGGCGTATTTTGCCGCCACTTTGGTCATTTCCTCGCGGCGCTCTTCGCTGAGTTCAGGGATCGGTACACGGATCAGATTACCTTCGGTCTGAGGATTCAGCCCCAACTCGGCATCCATGATCGCCTTTTCGGTCGCCTTGATGTTTCCGTTGTCCCAAACCTGCACCGTTAGCAAGCGAGGTTCCGGAACACTGACGGACGCAACCTGATTCAGCGGCATCGCAGATCCATAGGCATCAACCTGAATATTCTCAAGCAGGCTCGTCGAGGCGCGCCCTGTGCGCAACCCCGCAAAATCCCGCTTTAGCGCTTCGAGTGCACCGTCCATGCGGCGTTTGAGATCGCTTTCATCGGCAGACACTAGCCTTCTCCTCTAACAGTCGTGAACTGGCCTTCACCTTGAAGCACGCGGAAAACCTCGCCTGCATTCTGGATTGAAAACACCAAAATCGGAATATCATTTTCACGGCATAACGTGATAGCCGCCGCATCCATGACCTTGAGGTCCTTTTGCAGCACGTCAAAATGAGTCAGGGAATCAAATCGTTCTGCCGAAGGGTCTTTCTCGGGGTCTGCAGTATACACACCGTCGACTTTCGTACCCTTCATCAAACAATCGCAGTCCATTTCAGATGCGCGCAACGCAGCCGCGGTATCCGTGGTGAAATACGGATTTCCCGTACCCGCCGCGAAAATCACAACACGGCCCTTTTCCATGTGCCGCACTGCCCGACGGCGAATATAGGGTTCGCAAACCGTCGACATCGGGATGGCAGACAAGACACGGGTTGGCACGTCATGCGCTTCCAAGGCACTCTGCAGCGCCAGAGCGTTCATCACGGTTGCCAGCATACCCATGTAATCGGCGCTGGCGCGCTCCATCCCCTGTGCCGCAACAGAAACACCACGGAAGATGTTACCGCCGCCAACAACGAGACAAAGCTCGATTCCGCTTTCGTGCACTTGTGCAATATCACCGGCAATACGGTCGACGGTTTCGGGATTCAGGCCAAACTCGCCATCCCCCATAAGGACTTCGCCTGAAATCTTCAGCAGGACGCGCCTATAAAATCCGTCACCTGTCATCCGCTGACCGCCTCCCGCAGTCGAACAGCAAATCAGCCTGCGAGTTTCGCAACCTCATCGGCAAAGTCGTCTTCTTTACGCTCAACACCTTCGCCGACCGTAAACCGCTCAAAACCAGCGATTTTAATAGGGCTACCGATTTCCTTGGCAGCCGCTTCGACGAACTTTCCAACCTTGGAATCTGTGTCCATGATGAAGACCTGCTCCAGCAGCACCACTTCT
>JABJAG010000054.1 GCA_018666195.1 Alphaproteobacteria bacterium | reverse complement strand
TTGAAGTTCCGGCCCATGACCTTGCCGGATATTTTCATCGATCATGAAAAGCCCGAAATCCAGTACGAGATGGCGGGTCTGACGGCGTCACATATCGTCGCGAAGGCGCTCTGCGCATTGGGCCGTGACTCCGAAGTGAGTGGCGCCCGCGCCTGATGTTTCGGGGCATATCGCCCGACCGGTAATTCTGAGAATTCCGCAACACGGAAGACCCGTCGCCGGTGCCATGCCCACCGGCGACTCTGAGGTCGTGTAGGGTTCGGACGCGGAACGAAGACGGACGGAGGGCGTCATGGAAGCGCAGACATTTCTGGCCCTTGCGGTGGCGCTGGTCGCATTTGGTCTGGTCTCGGCACGTCTGTCCGGCACCATCCTGACTGCACCGATCCTGTTTGTTGCTGCCGGTCTGCTTCTCGGCCCGCTTGGGCTGCATGTGGTCGAGATTGATTTTTCCGGTGGTGCGATCGAAACCGTTGCAGAGTTCACGCTGGTGCTGGTGCTGTTTACCGACGCGGCGCGGATCGATGTGCGGACCCTCTGGCGCTATCACAATCTGCCTACGCGCATGTTGCTGGTCGGCCTGCCGCTGACCATCCTGGCCGGGATTGCCGCAGCAATGGCCGTGTTCCCGGGCTTGCCGATTTTCGAAGCCGCACTGCTTGCGGCCATTCTCGCGCCCACCGACGCCGCACTGGGTCAGGCTGTGGTCAGTGATCGAGTGATCCCCGTTCGCATTCGCCAGACCCTGAATGCGGAAAGTGGCATGAATGACGGCATTGCCCTGCCGGTGGTGCTGCTGTTCGCCAGTCTGGCGCTGGCCACCGAGGGTCCTGCACAAAATGCCGGTGACTGGGTGCAATTCGGCCTGCTACAGATCACGTTGGGGCCGCTTGCGGGCCTTGTAACGGGCTATATCGGGGGGCGTCTGATTGATCGTGCTTCGGCCGTCGGTTGGATGACGCCGGCGTTTCAGGGGTTGAGCGCACTCGGCGTCGCGCTTGCGGCATATGCTGTCGCCGAGTTGATGGGGGGCAACGGGTTTATCGCCGCCTTTGTGGCGGGCATCACACTTGGCAATGTTCATCGCGGGGTTTGCGAATACCTGTTCGATTTTGCCGAGAGTGAAGGGCAGCTTCTAACCGTGGTGACATTCTTTCTGTTCGGGGCGGTCATATTTCCCCAGATCGCCGATCAGATCACGATTCCGGTTGTGCTTTATGCACTGCTCAGCCTGACCGTTGTGCGCATGGTGCCGGTGGTGATCAGCCTGCTGGGCACGGGGTTGAGCTTGCCGACCTGGTTGTTCCTCGGCTGGTTCGGCCCCCGGGGACTGGCCTCGATCCTGTTTGCGCTGCTGGTGTTCGATGGAAACGAGGTGATGCTGGCATCACCCATTCTGGCAACCGTGTCGGTCACGGTATTGCTGAGCGTACTGCTGCACGGCATCACCGCCGCGCCGGCTGCCCGCTGGTACGGGCGCAAGGCTGCGGAAATGGGTGAGTGTGAGGAAAGCCAGCCTGTCGAGGAAATGCCCACCCGGTATCGAGACGTTTAAGGGCGGGTACAGCGTTAGACATGAAAAAGGGCGGGCGCTGCAACAGCGACCCGCCCTTTTCTATGAGTTTTGAAGACGCGAAGGCCGCGAAGAACGCGTGCCTATTTGTCTTTCATCATCTTGTCTTTTTTCATTTTCATCTTGTCATCGCCATCCATCTGCTTGTGGAGGCCCTTCTTCTTGCCTTCGCCGCGTTCCATGGCGTTCTCCTTACCCTTCATGCCGTGCTCGCTCTTTTCCATGGCTTTGTCAGCTTTGCCAGAGGCGCCTTTGTGCCCATCCGCAAGGACAGGGGTGGCCAGCAGGGCAACGGCAGTGGCGGCAACGGCGAAAATTTGAAATGGCTTCATGGAATTACTCCGGAAAGGTTGTTGTTCGTGATCATCATTCCTGGGCGATTGCGCCAGGGCAGGCCAAGGAAAGCAGTATATTGTGGCGAAACCGTGAAGCTAGAGCGGTAGCTCGTGTGGCAATACGACATGATCGCGTGTGATCTGGCTCAAATCCGTCAGCCCCATCACGCCCATGGTGCGGCGTAGCTCGGTCTGCAGGATGTCCAGCGCCCGGGTGGCGCCGGGTTCGCCAGCGGCAGCCACGCCATAGAGCGTTGCCCGTCCGACGATGACGGCATCAGCACCCAGTGCCAGCCCTTTGAGGATATCGCTGCCCCGCCGGAAGCCGGAATCGACGATCACGGTCATCTTGTCGCCAACCTCACGTACCACGGAGGGCAGTACATCGATTGGGGCCAGCGCGGCATCGCTGGCGATGCCGCCATGGTTGGAGATGATCACACAATCAACGCCCAGTTCGGCACATTTCGCAGCGTCCGCGGCATGCAGAACACCCTTCACCACCAGTTTGCGGGGCCACATGTCCCGGATACGTTTTAGAAAGTCCCAGTCCAGCGTGTCGTTCTTGAACAGAAAGTCCCGCACGCCTTTGGTGGAAATACCCTCGGGCATGTCGATATTGGAATAGCGGGGCAGGTGGCCGTCAGCGAGCACATAGCGTCCGACCGTGCCGAACAGCCAGCGGGGATGGGTCGCCAGATCGGCAATGTTCCGCGGGGTCAACCGCACCGGCATGGTGGTGCCGTTGCGCACGTCGAATTCCCGATTGTAGGGCACAGTGGAATCGACGGTCAGCACCAGCGCATCAAAACCCGCCGCTTCGGCGCGCGGGACCGCCTTGAGAGAGGCTTCCATATCCCGCCAGACATACAGGTGATACCACTGACGCCCACCGCCATCCGCGCGGATCGCCTCCATCGGCGTGTTCGCTGTGCTGGCTAGCGTGAAGGGGATATTCGCTTTGGCTGCGGCTTGTGCCAGCGCGGTCTCACCGCGATACCAGACGAATCCGGCCGGACCGGTCGGGCCGATCACCAGCGGCATGCCGACTTCCTCGCCAAAGATCGTCGAACCCGTGTGGCGCCCCGATGTGTCGTTCAGCACACGTGAGCGCAGTTTGATCCGCTCCAGCGCCGCCCGGTTGTGGCGCAGTGCTACGTCATCTTCGGAACCGCGATCGACGAACTCGAACAGCCCCTTGGTCAACCGCCGCTTGGCGAGCTTGCGCAGGTCTTCGATATTAAGAGCAGAGGTGGCGAGGTTGGTCATGTTGCTGTCCGATTTGTGGAGCGCCGCCTGCGCCCGGAGCGGGGCGCGACATAGTCTTCTACTTCGTAGTTCACCGAGACCATCCAGTCATCATATCGCGGATCGACGCCCTTCATGGCCTGAATGATATCCTGCCGAAAGAAGCCCTCCAGCGGGGCACCACGTCCCGGCCAGATCCGAAACTTGATACGCATGAAGGTTTTGCCGCCGCTTGTCGTGTGTTGGGGGATGATTTCGGGCGCGGCACGGGCAATCCCGGGAAACTGCTCGATGGCGGACTGGGTGCGTTTCCGGACAAGCTCAGCGGCACGGGTCGCATCCTCTTCGTTGCCGGGCAGAACCACATCCACCAGACAACGTACATAGCCACGCGGGTAGGAGATCACATTGGTGATGCTGCGATTGGGCACAAAGACTTCTGCCCCCATGGGATTGCGCAGCACGGTGAAGCGCATACCGAATTTTTCGACCACGCCGACCTGTCCGCTGATTTCCACCACGTCGCCAAGATCGAACAGATCGGTGAAGACGACCGTCAGCCCGCTGACAACATCCTGCACCAACCCCTGAGACCCGAAGGCCACGGCCAGCCCCAGGATCGACGCGCTGGCAAAGTACGTCTTCAGGGACACGCCCAGCTCGCTCAGCGCAAATCCGCCCGCGCCGAAATACAGCACAAAGACGAGTATGCTGGTGATCAGACTGATGATCGTGCGCGACTTGGAGATATGTTCGGTCACCGCGCTCGACATCGCGTGCGAGGCGGCGAACCGCACCGCATAGACCAGTAGATGCGCACCGACCGCCACACCCACGACGAGCAGCATGCGTTCCCAGATGGTCAGATCAGCGAGGATTTGGGTCATGCAGGTTGTGCTCTAAGTTCTACTTCTTCCCGAACGGCACGTCGTCGATGCCTTCGCGTTCTTCCAGCCCGGCCATCCCGCGCATGATTTCGAAGAAGGCGACCGTGTCCTTCTCGGCGTAACCTTTTTCCAGTGCGGCCTGCATGATCTGGGAATAGACTTGGATCATCATGGTTGGCGCGCCGAGTTTCTGGCCCATATCCATCATCAGGCGTGAGTCTTTAAGGCTGACCTTCACCTGACCCTGCTTGGAGTACTCGGCGTCGATCATCTTCGGGCCCTTGTCGACCATGGTCTTGGAGCTGCAGGCGCCGTCTTTTAGAACTTCGAGCAGGTTGTTGGCTTCCAGCCCGGCCTTCTCACCCAGCACCATGCCTTCAGCCAGCGCCAGACGGTTGCCCGCCAGGATGAGATTGATGATCAGCTTGGTGCGTGCGCCCGAGCCTGCCGGGCCCATGTGATAAGCGGCCCGCGAGAAGCCGGCGAAGGTTTCGCGGCAGGCTTCGAAGTCTTCAGCATCGCCACCGGCAATGACGACCAGATCTCCAGCCTGGGCCATGGTGCTGGTGCCGCTGACGGCGGAATCCATGTAGCGGATGCCGCGTTCTTTCAGCTCCGTATAGGTGCGTTCGGAATCTTCCGGGCGGGCGGTTGTGGTGTCGCAGACATAAAGGCCTTCGGAAGCGCCGGCGGCAATGCCGTTGGCGCCGAAGATCACCTCACGCGCGATGTCGCTGGTGGGAAGGGAGGCGATCAGGCAGTCCACATCCTTGGCGGCATCTGCAGGTGTGTCGACCGGATGCCCGCCGGCTTCGGCCAGCTGGTCCATGCGGGCCGGGTCAAGATCGAACCCCTGAATCCCGAACTGGGACTTGCGCAGATTGGTGATGAAGGCCTGTCCCATCAGGCCCATGCCGACGATACCGATACGTTTGCTCATGATTGCTTCCCCCGGAAGATGTGTTGTTGTTTGGGATGATCTTACAGTGGGAAAGCAGGCGAGAATAGTTGACCTATTCGTGCTATGCCCCGCTTGTGGCAAAGAATGAAAAAATATCCAAAACCCGCGCGGATCTGGCGCTGGTCGAACGCGGTCTCGCGGAATCGCGGACCCGTGCGCAGGCGTTGATTTTGGCCGGGCTGGTGTTTACCGGTGAGAAGCGGGTCGAGAAGGCGGGGGATAGCCTTGCGGCAGATGCACCTTTGGAGGTGCGCGGACAGGACCATCCCTGGGTTAGCCGCGGTGGGCTGAAGCTCGATCATGCGCTCGAAGAACTCGACATCGACGTTACCGACGCAGTTGCGATTGATGTGGGGGCGTCAACGGGCGGGTTCACCGATGTGCTGCTCGTGCGTGGCGCAGCGCGGGTGTATGCGGTGGATGTCGGTCATGGCCAGTTTGCCTGGCGGCTGCGCAATGATGATCGGGTGGTCGTGCTGGAGAAGACCAATGCGCGCCATCTCACGGCTGAACATGTTCCCCAACCGGTCGATGTGATCGTCTGCGATGCGAGTTTTATCGGCCTGCAGGTCGTGCTGCCTGCCGCGATGAGTTTTGCCGCACCGGGTGCGCGGCTGATTGCTCTGATTAAGCCGCAGTTTGAGGTCGGCAAGAGCGACGTTGGCAAAAAGGGTGTGGTTCGTGATCCCGTCTTGCATGAGGCGGTCTGCACGCGTATCCGCAATTGGGTCGATGAGTTGCCCGGCTGGCAGGTGACCGGCCTGGCCGAAAGTCCGATCACCGGACCGGAAGGCAATAAGGAGTTCCTGATTGCAGGGCTTTTTTCGGGAGCAGACACCGCAGGGGTAGAGAATGAGTAGCGGCAAAATTCACGAAGTCACGATCAAGCGGCTCGGCCTGCGCGGTGATGGCATCGGCAAGAGCCCGGATGGACAGCTCTATATCGCTGGCGCGTTGCCCGGCGAAACCGTGCGTGCACGGGTCGGCAGCAAACGCGCGGATGGCTTTGCCGCAAGCCTTGAAGAAATTGTCGTGGCTTCCGAACATCGGGTGAGCGCGCCCTGTCCCCATTTCGGGACCTGTGGCGGCTGTGCAACACAAACCCTGGATGATGCAAGCTATGTGGCCTGGAAGCAGGAGATGGTTGTCTCTGCGGTCAAACGCGCCGGATTGAACCCCATGCTGGTCGCGCCGATGGTGCGTACGGCTTCGGATGGTCGACGTCGGGCGGAGTTTTCCGCCTTCCGGCCACGTGCGAAGAATTCGAAGACCTTCTTTGGCTTTCATGGTCGGGCGAGCAATCAGATCGTCAATCTGGAGACCTGTCTGATCGTGCGTCCAGCGATCGCCGCACTGATCCCCAAATTGCGCGACACTCTGTCGGATATCGTGCCGCCGGGTGCGAGCTGGGATGTATTGGTGACGGAGGTTGATAACGGCCTTGACCTGCAGATCACAGCCAATCATGCGCCCGGGCCGGACGCGAGTATGGGGCTGGCCATGTTCGCGGAGGCCGAAGACCTCGCTCGGGTATCCTGGCTGGCTGACGATGGCGTGGAGCCGATTGCCATGCGACGCACACCGATGCTCGATCTTTCGGGTACCGTGATTGAAGTGCCGCCGGGTGCATTTCTGCAGGCTAGCTCTGAAGCCGAGCGTTTGCTCTCCGGGTTGGTCTGCGCGGCCTTGCAGGGGTCAACGAAAATCGCTGATCTTTATTGCGGGGTGGGAACCTTTGCCCTGCCAATGGCTGCTGCGGGTGCCAATGTCTTCGCTGTGGATGGTGCCGGTCCTGCCGTGGAAGCCATGGCGCGCGCTGCGGGCAAGGCGGGCTTTGGGGGTCGGATCAAGACAGAGATACGAGATCTGGTGCGCCGTCCGATGATGGCAGCTGATCT
>JABJAG010000053.1 GCA_018666195.1 Alphaproteobacteria bacterium | reverse complement strand
GTTCTGGCGAAGTTACCCAGAGGCCCCGGAAGACCGCCGCCGGCGCTTTCAGAATGTCCTGTTCCAATGGTGTCTGTCGCGCGCTGTAACCGACAGTCATCGCAAACGTCATCCCGAAGATGTCGTTGTGTTTTCCTTCAACGACCTCACGCGCGGTGATCCATCTGCGCTGTCACAAATGGCAGCGACATTTGACATGGACATTGAGGCCCTACGCGGTGCCTTCGACTTTACGCCACCTTTTGGATATCACGCCGACGAAGGCTTCAAGGGCCCCGACGGGGTCATGCACAAATTGCTCAGTGATCAGGAACGAGACGACATCGCGAAGGCCATTGAGGGAAAGTTCAGCCGACGCGATCTGGCGATTCTGATTGCACTCGCGCCACGGGCTCCTGTCTTCACGCGGGATCTGGGGGACTTTCTGTTGTATCCGGGCACGATTCTG
Source organism: Alphaproteobacteria bacterium (assembly GCA_018666195.1). GTDB lineage: Bacteria > Pseudomonadota > Alphaproteobacteria > UBA6615 > UBA6615 > JABJAG01. The sequence continues at coordinate 2,317 of JABJAG010000053.1, read as the reverse complement.
AAACGCCGCAAAAATGCGCTGCGCCAGCGTGTTGTGGATGCTCTGGCCGGTCTCCGGCTGTCCCTGCGTGCTCCGGTATGAACAACGGAATGACCACAGCGATGACGGAAGCGACAGCACCGATCGCCATGGATTTGTCAGTTCTTGACGTCAGCGACCCCCAGCGGGCGCTCGATGACCTGGTCTGGCCAAGCCCGTATGAGGCTTATCACACGCTTTCGCGGACATTCATTGATTCACTGATGGCGACAATTCACGCGCTGGACCCGGGTGACGATCCGGCCGCCGCGATACGTGCGAAAACCTACGACATTGTTACCGATCTGGCGTTCGTCGCGCGGCTCGCCTTCGATATTGCCAACACCCGCCAGGCAAACCGGGCATTGCGCTATGACGCGGATGCCTGCCCGATGCTGGCATTTCTGGAAGCAGGCGGCGACCCAGCCCAATCACCGGTCCCGCGCATCTGGCATCACCCGGTTGATCCACGCTTCAAAACCCGGGCACGCAAGCTGGCCCGGCGTGGACGGTCACAGCTGCAGGCTCGACTGGCCAGCGGTGAACGGATTGACGTCCACAACCGCAACAATCTGGTTAACAATTTTCTCGCTACCGACGGCCGCAACGCCATCGACTGGCCCGTGACAAACATCACCTGGCATCACGGCGGTGAGGTGCCTGCTGTTCTCAAAGAGAGCGTCTCCGAGATGGGCCGCACCTATGGGACGGTGATTGCGCAGTTCATCGATGACCCCGCTTTGCGCGAGACACTGGAGGCGCTCGGGCGTCACCTGATCTCCTATCATCTCGCCAAGTCATGGGCAGATTTCAAAACCCTTGAACAGCACATGCGATATCGCCCAATGGGTACGATTCTGGTGAGCGGAACCCCAAAGCATCTGGGACGCCTCGCAGGCTGGTTTTATCACCGGGAAGGGCGCCCGGTCATACGCTGCGCGCATGGCGGGGAGCGTGTGTTCTTCTCTGACTATGAATGGGGCCTCGCCGAGTTTCCCGATTGCGACACTTATTATGCGCACAGTGCAGGGGAACGGGATGCGCTTGCGCAGCGCGTCTCCGCCAAGGCGACCGCACTGGTACAGCCCGGGCAATCCATCGCGTTCAAAACCCTGGGCAGCCCGCATCATCAGGCACTGCTAGAACGATCCCGTGACCGGAACCGCCCGGGAGACACCGGCACGATCATTTACGTGGCGGGCGGCTACCTCGGCGAACAGCTGGGCGATTTCCCCAACCGCAAACCTCCCGACCCGCTTTATCTCGACTGGCAGATCGATTTAGTCCTGGCCATCAGGGCGCTCGGTTATCGCGTGATGGTCAAACCACATCCGGCCGGCATTGCCCATGATTCTCGTTTTCTGGCGCCATACACAGATGGCGAGATCGAAGGCCTCTTCGATCCGGCCCACATGTCCGCCGATGCCTTTGTGTTCGATTTCGCCGGCACCGCCTTTTTCGACGCGCTGGCAACAGATATTCCCATGGTGTTCGCCGATATGGGCGTCCGTCCCTATGACCCGACGGGGTACGACGATTTCGTCACCAGGTGCCCGATTGCACCCGCGAGCTGCGACGAACGCGGCCGGTTCCGGGTCGATCGCGACAAGCTGGGCACGGTCCTGGCAGATGCCATTGAGATGAACACTTGTCCCCCCGGCTTTCACGACCGATATTTCGGCGCATGAGCCACCCTATAATGAGCCCCGGCAAAACAGGAACGCACCATGCGTAATGTCCGCCTCGTCAACGAGAACCGGAAACCAAGACTACGCTCGCGCATGGCCGATACGGTCGCACGCGCCTTGCCTCATGCGATGGTTCGGAAACTGATGGAGAATACCTTCATCAATTTCGGCGTCGAGACGACCAATCTATGTAACGCGAATTGCTCGTTCTGTGGCTATCGGTTCATGCAGCGCCCCAAAGTCGATATGCCAATGGAGGTCTATGAAAAGGCCGTCCGCGAATATGCGGCCAATGGCGGGGGCAATCTGAACTTCACGCCCACCGTCGGTGATCCGCTGGTCGACAAGCAGCTGGTCAAGCGCATCGAACTGGCCCGCGCACATCCTGAGATTCAGGAAATCTTCCTTTACACCAATGCCATCCTGCTTGAGCGATTTGGGTATGAAACGTTCTTGCGGTCCGGCTTGTCGCGTCTGGCCATTTCCACCTTTATCGGTAGCCGCGAGGGCTATGAGCGATATTACGGCAACGACAAATACGGGAAGGTCGTCGAGAACATTATCGAGATCGCTCGGAAAAACCGGGAGATTGGCAGCCCGGTGCGCATCAC
>JABJAG010000052.1 GCA_018666195.1 Alphaproteobacteria bacterium | reverse complement strand
TGATCAGGTTTGGAAGCACGCGTTGTGCGTTGTGGTCATTGTAGGGGACGGTTTTTGTGGTGATTCCGTATCGGGTAAGCAGTTTGCGGGTTACGCGCGTGTCTTCGCAGACGATCAGGTCTGCCGCACCCAACACGTCGAGGGCGCGCAAGGTAATGTCGCGTAGATTGCCGATCGGTGTGGCTACGGGATACAGCCCCGCGCTCAGTGATCGCGCGGGCGCTTGTTCGTGAAGCGCCGCGCCGCTAGGTTCTCGCGCGCTGGAACTGTCAGCTGTTGATTGAGAGGTTTCTTTTCGTGCCACGTCCGGTTTTCCCGTTTGCACCGCGCGTCATGTTGGTTGCGACCGTTTTCGCTCTTGCTGCATGCGCGCAGACCAAAGTAGCGGCGCCGCCAGTTGAAACGCAACCCGTGCCTGTTGTTGAGGCCCCGGCCCCGGCTCCGGTCGCCGCGCCTTTGGCTGAATCTGTACCGGCCGAACCTGACGTGGTGCGGGTCGGTCTGATGGTGCCACTGACAGGTTCAGCTGCGGGTGTGGGGCGTGACCTGCTTGATGCCGCGCAGCTGGCCTTGTTCGATTTCTCTCCGGACCGATTTGAACTCCGGATCTATGATTCCGGTAGCAACCCGATCATTGCCGCCTCTGCGGCCGCGCGCGCGCAACAGGATGGGGTGCGCCTGCTGCTTGGCCCGTTATTTGCGGACGCGGTCAGTGCCACTGCGAATGTGATGCGCCCGCAAGGGGTGCCGATATATGCCTTTTCCAGCGACCGGCTGGTGGGCGGTAATGGCGTTTATGTTGCCGGGTTTTTCCCCGAGGCACAGATTGCCCGCACCGTTGATTTTGCGGCACGGAGGGGGATGTTCCAGTTTGCTTCGCTCGTGCCCGATGATGCGTTTGGCGGCCGGATGACAACCATCTTTGCGGATGCTGTAAGCGATGCCGGCGGAGATATTATCGAACAGCGATTCTACCCATTCGACAATGAAGGCATGACGGCGACCGTACGTTCACTCGCGCGTTATGACGAACGCGCTGAAGAGTTGGAGACGGAGAGAGCCCGCCTCGCGGAGAATGATGACCCGATTTCAAAACGTGCGCTCGAACGTCTGGAGACGCTGGATACACTGGGCGAGGTTGGATTTGAGGCTTTGATGCTTCCTGAGGGAGGCGCACAAATTCTTCAGCTGGCGCCGCTTCTGGCGTTTTTCGATATCGACCCGGTACAGGTCAAACTTCTGGGTACCTGGATCTGGGATGACCCGGCCCTGGGCAAGGAGCCGTCCATGCTTGGAGCCTGGTTCGCAGCACCGCCGCGCGAAGCACGATTGCTGTTTGTTGATCGGTTTCGCAAAACCTATGGGCGTGCTCCTGACCGTCTGGCCACCCTGGCTTATGACGGTATCGCCCTGGCTGCGGTCCTGGCACAGAGTACAGGTCCGGATGGAAACCCCTATGGGGCTGCAAAGCTGGAGAACCCGGATGGGTTCGCCGGGGTCGATGGCATTCTTCGTTTGCATGCGACCGGCGAAGTTGAACGCGGTCTCTCGGTGTTGGAAATCGGTCGAGATGGTCCATACGAAATTGATCCCGCGCCGACCAGTTTTGAAAAACCGGTTACGAACTGAGCAAAGCTTCCAGAACCGCGTTGAGTCGCTGGCGCCCGGAAACCGTTGCGGCGATCCGATCGGTATTCAGTTCCAGATAGCCCGCTCCAACAAGTCGATCCGTGACAGCGGGGCTGAAAGCTTGGCCCAGTGATCTGCCGGTTCGCTGTGCAAATGAGTTTGCATCGATACCTTCGACAAGGCGCAGTCCCATCATCGTGACCTCTGCGATGAGAGTTTCCGTGTTCATGGGGGTCGAGCGTTGGGTGGCGTGGCCATTGGCGTGTGCGCGCTCCAGCCAGATTTCCGGCGCGCGATGCTGCCGGGTTTCGTGGACCTGATTGTTCAGTGTGATTCGGCCGTGGGCGCCTGGCCCGATCCCTAGATAGTCACGATGTCGCCAATAGGTCAGGTTGTGACGTGATTCATCACCCTGTTTCGCGTGGTTGGAAATTTCATAAGCTGGCATCCCCGCATCTTCGAGAACACGCTGGGTGATTTCGAACATGGCCGCGCCGTCATCCTCATTGGGAAGCTCAAGTGCTCCGCGCGCCTGTGCAAGGAAGAACGGCGTACCGGCTTCGATGGTCAGTTGGTAAGCCGAAAGGTGACCTCGGGTGAGATCGAGTGCGGATTTCAATTCTGCCTGCCAGGCTGATGGTGTTTGTCCGGGTCGGGCGTAGATCAGATCGAAGGAGAAACGGTGGAACATGTCGCGCGACATGAGAATGGCGTCGCGGGCTTCGCCCACGCTGTGGGTGCGCCCCAGCGCAGAAAGAGCCGCGTCGTCGAGGGCCTGAATGCCAAGACTCAGCCGGTTCACTCCGGCATCTGCGAATCCTGACAGAACTCCGGTCTCGGCGGATGTGGGATTGGCTTCGAGCGTGATCTCCAGGCCCTCTCCGGTTTTGAAGAGTTCCCGGGCCCTTGAGATGATTGCAGCTGTTGTTGCGGGCGCCATCAGTGACGGCGTTCCGCCACCGAAAAAAATGCTGGTCAGATGACGGCCCTGGACCTGGGATGCATAATGCTCGAGCTCACGCAGCAATGCGTCTCGCCATGCCGGGTGATCGATTTCATCGCGTACATGGCTGTTGAAATCACAATACGGACAAAGTGAAAGACAGAACGGCCAGTGCACATAGAGTGCAATATCGCGCGCAGGTTCAGCCATTGGAGTCGGCGAAGCAGGCCTCGATCATTTTCCGGAAGGCAATGGCACGATGGGAGATTGCGTGTTTGGAGTCGGGCGACATTTCGCCGAATGTCTCGGTGTGTCCTTCGGGGACAAAGACCGGATCATAGCCAAAGCCGGTGCTGCCTCTTGGTGGCCAGACCAGCGCGCCGGCGATCCGGCCCTCGAAAATTTCCGTGTGGCCGTCAGGCCAGGCGAGCGCCAGCGCACAGGTGAACCAGGCAAGGTCGTTCCCGGCATTCTGGCTGGCCTCGTGCAGCTGTTCCATCGCCCAGTCGAAATCACGTATGCCATTGTCGCGTTCGGCGAATCGGCCGGCGTGAATGCCGGGCGCCCCATCCAGCGCGGCGACAGAAAATCCCGAATCATCCGCAAGGGCGGGCAGGCCGCTTCCCGCTGTCGACGCATGCGCTTTAAGGGCTGCATTTTCTGCGAAGGTCGTACCGGTCTCTTCGGGTTCGGGCAGTCCGAGTGCCTCGGCGCTGGTTACGGTGATCGAAAACGGACGCAGCAAATCCCCGATTTCACGTACCTTGCCGTTGTTGTGGCTGGCAATGACCAGCTCGGATTGATCGAATCTGCGCGGCATGGCGATACCTCGTCGCGTTACTTGAGACCCAGCGCCTTGCGCTGCAGCACCACAAGGTCCTGGGTTCCGGCCCGCGCCAGATCGAGTAGACGCATGAACTGTGCGCGAGAGAACGGTTTATCTTCGGCGGTGCCTTGAATTTCAACAATGCCGCCGCTTTCGGTCAGGACGAAATTGGAATCGGCTTGGGCGTTCGAATCTTCGGGATAATCGAGATCGAGGACAAGTTCGCCCTGATAGATGCCGCAGGAAATGGCCGCGACCAGTTCGTTCACCGGGTTCTTGGGAATTGCGCCAGACTTCACCAGGCCTTCGCAGGCGATGTAGAGAGCCACGCAGGCACCGGTGATGGATGCGGTCCGTGTGCCGCCATCGGCCTGCAATACATCACAATCGATCCGGATCTGGCGCTCGCCGAGCGCTTCCATATCCGTGACCGCGCGCAGTGAGCGGCCAATCAAGCGCTGGATTTCTTGTGTGCGGCCGGATTGTTTGCCGCGGGCCGCTTCTCGTCCACTGCGCTCATGGGTGGAGCGGGGCAACATGCCGTATTCAGCGGTGACCCAGCCTGTGCCAGTGCCGCGCATCCATGGTGGGACCCGCTCTTCGACGCTGGCGGCGCACAGAACATGCGTGTCCCCGAACATCGCCAGACAAGAACCTTCGGCGTACTTGGCTGCGCCGGTTTTCAGCTGGACGCGACGCATTTCATCAAGGGCGCGACGTGAGGGGCGAGTGGTTTTCTTGGCCATGATGGGGTTCCAATCGGGCATGTTTGAAGATTTGCGGGCAACCTAGTCGGTTGCAGGCATATGCGTCCACTTCGGAGATTGCGACAAAGCTTGCGTCACGCCTCCTTGATCGCGGGTCAAGGCGTGCCTAAGTTGACCGGGCGCCCGCACACCAATCCGCGCGAACCCGAACGGACCCAAGGCCGATGAGCCGCACGATTCCACAGCTGAATGCACGTAGCTCCGATATTCTTCGGCAGATCATTGACGGCTATCTGCAGACCGGTGAACCGGTGGGTTCGCGGACCTTGTCACGCAGTCTCAATCTGGACCTCTCGCGGGCGACAATCCGTAATGTCATGGCTGACCTTCAGGATGCGGGCCTGCTTTTTTCGCCCCATACATCCGCAGGTCGAATTCCCACCGAAGCCGGATTGCGGCTCTTCGTCGATGGCTTGCTGGAAGTTGGCAACCTGACTCAGGATGAACGGGTTTCGATTGAAGCCCAATGCGCCACCCATGGCCGCAGCCTGCAGCAGACATTGTCGGAGGCCTCACGAGTGTTATCGGGCCTGAGCAATTGTGCAGGTCTGGTTGTCGCCCCGAAAAGCGATTCACCGCTGCGTCATATCGAATTTGTTGCGCTGGCACCTGGACGCGCGCTGGTCGTGCTCGTCACCGAGGACGGCGGTGTGGAGAACCGAATCGTCGAGATACCGCTTGGCATGCCGGCTTCGGCGATGGTGGAGGCGTCGAATTTTCTTTCGGCCCGGATGGTCGGGAAGACCATCGAAGAAGCACAACGCGCGTTGTCGGCTGAGCTCGAGGCCCATCGCCGTGATGTTAATGACCTGACCCGGAAGCTGGTTGAAGCTGGTATGGCTACAGCGACGGGCGAGGGTTCTGAAGCTGCGTTGATCGTCAGCGGAACGGAACGACTGCTCGATGATGTGCAGGCGGTCGAAGATCTGGAGAGGGTGCGCACATTGTATGACGCACTCGACACAAAGGAATCCTGGGTCAAATTGCTCGACGCCGCGCGCGGGGGTGAAGGTGTACAGATATTTATTGGTGCCGAGAATGAGTTGTTCTCGGTCGCCGGGTGTTCGGTGGTGGTCGCTCCCTATCGAAATGCCGAACAGGAAATTGTCGGGGCAGTCGGTGTGATTGGCCCGACCCGGATCAACTATGCGCGGATTATACCGGTCGTCGACTACACGGCGCAGGTGGTAAGCCGCCTGATGAGTTAGCACCCGTTAACGTCTCCATTCCGGAGACTGCAGGAAATGAAGAATGAACGAGAACGAAAACAACCCAACTGACGAAGAGATGGCCGCAGAAGAGGCCGCTGCCATGGATGCTGCAAATGACGCGGCTGCGGAAGAAGCCGCGGCGGCGGATACCGCGCGCATTGATGCCCTGTCTGCGGCTCTGGCTGGTGACATGGCCGAAGAGGAACCCGAGTTGGTCCCCGCCAATGATGCGCGGGTGCTCGAGCTCGAAGCCCAAGTTGCTGAACTGCGGGACAATCTGCTGCGCGCGTTGGCCGAGACAGAGAATATCCGCAAGCGTGGCGAACGTCAGTTGGAAGATGCACATAAATACGCTGTCACCGGATTTGCACGCGACATTCTTTCGATCGCAGACAATCTGGAGCGCGCCCTGGATGCGGTGCCCGAAGAACGTCGCGATGAACATGAATTGCTTGGGATGCTGCTCGAGGGCGTGATGGCCGTGCAGGCCGGATTCCTTCAGACCATGGTGGCGAACAAGATCGAACGCCTTGTACCGCTCGGGGAGCCGTTTGATCCGAATCTGCACGAGGCGATGTACGAAGTGCCGGGCACGGATTTCCCCAATGGTACCGTGGCGCAGGTGATGGAGCCGGGCTATCGGCTGCATGATCGTTTGCTCCGCCCGGCGCGCGTCGGCGTGGCGAAGTCTCCCAATGGCGACAAGCCTGCAGACCCGAAGGTCGATACGACCGCCTGATTGCGTGTTCTATTTCTGGGCGGTGATCGCAGGATCCGCGACCATCAGGGCCCGGATATAGGTTGTGGCGAGGCCTTGCTTTTGCGCGGCGCCATAATGCTGCAACGCGAGCGCGGCAAAGTCATAGGCCCCATAGAGTTCGTGCGCGAGCACTGCGATTTTCAGCAGAGCTTCGGGCTGGGTTTTTGCCAGTGCCGGGAATTCACCCGGATCCCGGAAATAGAGTGCGTTGCTCCAGATCACTTGAGCAAACCCCCGATTGGTGGTGGCATCCTTGATGAGCGGGCGGTACGGGCGTGAGCCAACCCCGACCATGGTGTGGAACGAAAAGCCATTAGACCGCAGGTTGATGTCGATATCCGCAAACAATGCCTGATCCTTGTAGATCGGCAGGAAACAGATCTCGGTTTGGATCGCGAAGGTGTTTTTCAGGGTCTCGCTGGCATTTTCAAGGATAAGAAGTTCAGCACCCTGGACGTCGAGTTTGATGAAATCAGCAGGCTGGGCCTCAGCGACATCGTCGAGACGAACCGTGTCGATTGGCTCTTCGTCAATGGTTTCACTCAACTCCCAGAGATTATGAAAGCGCTGCATCACCTCAGCGTCCGGCGGGAAGATTGATGATGTCATCGACTCTTTTCCGACATAGAGAGTATGCGCCGCTCCGTCACCAAGGGCGTGGGGCAGGAAATGGCAATTCGTCCGATTGGCGCTGTTTAGCTTCGCGCATTCGGCGGCGTTTGGCTCAAACCCGATCAGCGAAGCTGCGCCGCCGGAAACGAGACGCGACCAGGGTTCGTTCTCGCCCACATCCATGGCGCCCACATCCACTATTCTGATTTCCGGCAGGGGCACACCTTCGTTGGACAGGAAGTCGAGAATGTCGATCGGGTGAGACATAGCGGTCATGAATTCAAAGCCTTTTTCGGCGCGTGACCCATGGTCACCGGGGTTAGGTTTGGCGCTGCGGCGTCATGCCCGCGATGGGCGTGCCTGGCTGCTGCGGCATCCTCAACGGCATAGCAGTAAACGCAGCCATGCGCACAGCTGTTGTAAGCACCGATATCGCGTGCTTCGGCACACAGGCATCCTGGGCGTTGCCCTTTGGATCGGGCGGTGATCGCGGCATGTCCAAGATGGGTCGCAACCCGGTTGAGGCGGTCGGCGTCGATGCACCGGGCCGGTTCAGCGGGCCCTCCGGCGAGTTCGGGCTGAGTGCAGGTGGTCAGCGTCAACCCACGGTCGGCGGCGATGGTGTGCAGCTGGGCGAGCAGATCGCCTTTTTCGTTCCGGTCCGGATCGCGCCACTCTGCTTCATGCTTGTGTGCTGCCTGCTCGAGATTGCGGCGGGTCTTGCGATAGATCTGCGCGAAACTGACCACCACCTCATCGACCGTGCCGGACAGATCGTCGGCGATCTGGCGGAAATTTGTCAGATGCCAGTCTGGCGGCGTCGTGTTGCTGGTTACGATGGGGTCGTAGCGCCAGACAACACTATCGCGGCCATATTGCGTGGAAATGCGGGAGATATCTGATATCGCGTCTTCGACGGAAATAACCGAACGTTCCAGCCAGCGTGGCAGACCCGTGAGCGTATATTGCACAAGGAAGGGGTGGGTTCGGGCAGTTCGAGCCAGCTCCGGCCCGAAAGGGCGCGCGTTCCGGGTCCAGAAAACAAACCCACTGCAATCCGCGTCGCGCAGGGAAACTGTGAAGTTTTTACGGTTCCACGGGTTCTGGACTTCACAATGCCCTGTCGCCCGCCTTGCACGAAACCAGGAGCCATAAAACGCTGGAATATCAGTCTTGTAGCTGGCTGAAATGATCATGGTATGACGTTACGGGGTCTTTCTTCGGACCGAATGCCGAAAATTGCGCAAAGAACCCGTCTCACGGGTGGTTGCGGAGTCGTTTTCTGGTCCCTATATGTCCGTCGAACACTATTGGTCCGATATAGGACCACCAAACGCAATTATTATTAGGGAGTTGTCACGGTGCCGACTGGGCCGGGCAATTCTGCTGACGGAGCAAGAAAATTATGGCGAAGGTTATTGGTATCGATCTCGGGACCACCAATTCCTGTGTTGCGGTCATGGACGGCGATGCGGGCAAGGTCATCGAGAACTCGGAAGGTGCGCGCACGACCCCTTCCATGGTGGCATTCTCTGACACGGATGAACGACTGGTTGGCCAGGCGGCCAAGCGCCAGGCGGTGACCAATCCGGAGAATACGATTTTTGCGGTTAAGCGCCTGATCGGGCGCCGGTTCGACGACCCGCTGACCAATAAGGATAAGGACCTGGTTCCCTTCGATATCGTTGAGGGTGAGAATGGCGATGCCTGGGTCAGTGCAAACGACAAGAAGTACAGCCCTTCGGAAATCAGCGCCTTCATTCTCCAGAAGATGAAGGAAACCGCCGAGACCTTCCTGGGTGAGACAGTCGAACAGGCCGTGATCACTGTGCCGGCCTACTTCAATGATTCCCAGCGTCAGGCCACCAAGGATGCGGGCAAGATTGCCGGCCTCGAAGTTCTGCGCATTATCAACGAGCCGACTGCGGCTGCGCTGGCCTATGGCCTCGACAAGACCGAAACCGGCACGATCGCCGTTTACGATCTTGGCGGCGGTACCTTCGACGTTTCGATCCTCGAAATTGGTGATGGTGTGTTCGAGGTGAAGTCCACCAATGGTGATACCTTCCTCGGCGGTGAAGATTTTGATGCCCGGATCATCGAGTATCTGGCGGACGAGTTCAAAAAAGATCAGAGCATTGATCTGCGTGAGGACAAGCTGGCCCTGCAGCGCCTGAAAGAGGCTGCCGAGAAGGCCAAGGTCGAACTGTCCTCCTCCACTCAAACCGAAGTGAACCTGCCGTTCATCACGGCTGATGCTTCGGGACCCAAGCATCTCAACGTGAAGCTGACCCGTGCGAAACTCGAAGCGCTGGTCGAAGATCTGGTGGCCCGTACGGTTGATCCGTGTGCCGCTGCGCTGAAGGATGCCGGCCTCAAGCCGAACGAGATTGATGAAGTCATTCTGGTCGGCGGTATGACCCGCATGCCGAAGATCCAGGAAACGGTGAAGAACTTCTTTGGCCGTGAACCGCATCGTGGCGTGAACCCGGATGAGGTTGTTGCCATCGGTGCCGCGATTCAGGCTGGTGTGCTCGCGGGTGACGTCAAGGACGTCCTGCTGCTTGATGTGACCCCGCTGTCGCTGGGTATCGAGACACTGGGCGGCGTGTTCACCCGTTTGATTGATCGCAACACGACGATCCCGACCAAGAAAGGTCAGGTTTTCTCGACGGCGGAAGACAATCAGGGTGCCGTTACGATTCGAGTGTTTCAGGGCGAACGAGAGATGGCGTCGGACAACAAGATGCTGGGCCAGTTCGATCTCGTTGGAATTCCGTCTGCGCCGCGCGGTGTGCCGCAGATCGAGGTCACCTTCGACATTGATGCCAACGGTATCGTCAATGTCTCGGCCAAGGACAAGGGCACGGGCAAGGAGCAGCAGATTCGCATCCAGGCCTCGGGCGGCTTGTCCGATTCTGATATCGATCAGATGGTGAAGGAAGCCGAGGAGCATGCGGCTGAAGATAAGGAGCGGCGCGAGGCGGTCGAGGTTCGAAATCAGGCCGAGACATTGTTACATCAGACCGAGAAGAGCCTGAGCGAACATGGCGACAAGGTTTCTGATGAGGATCGATCCACGATCGAAGCGGATGCCGAAGCGCTGAAAGCAGCCGTCGAAGCCGACAACATGGAAGATATCCAGGCCAAACTCGAAGCCCTTGCTGCCTCGTCAATGAAGCTGGGCGAAGCCATCTACAAGTCCGAACAGGCTGAAGCGGGCGAAGGCGAAGCCGATGAAGGCGATGCGTCCATGGGTGGTGAAGGTGATGCCGCCAATGATGAAACAATCGTGGATGCAGACTTCGAAGAAGTCGATGACGATGATGAGCCCAAGGGACAGTCGTCAACCTCGTAAACAGACATTTGTGGAAACAGGCGGCGCAGGGCTGAGTATCGTCCTGCGCTTTGCTTCCAGAGTGTCTTGATCGGGGTAGGGGAACATCGATGGCGGACAAGGATTACTATCAAGTGCTCGGCGTGGATCGCGGCTCGGATGCAGCGGCGATCAAGAGCTCCTATCGCCGTCTTGCAAAAGAGCTGCACCCGGATCGCAATCCGGGAGATGAAAAGGCCGAACAGCGCTTCAAGGAAATCAACCAGGCTTATGACATCCTGAAGGATGAACAGAAGCGCGCGGCTTATGATCGGTACGGCCATGAGGCCTTCCAGAATGGCGGCGGGGGTCAGCCCAGCGGTGGTTTCGACAATGGTGGTGGGTTCGCCGATATCTTTGATGAGATGTTCGGCGAGTTCATGGGCGGTCGCGGCGGTGGCGGCGGCGGTCGTCGACAGGCTGCATCACGTGGCTCAGATCTTCGTTACAATCTCGATGTCAGTCTTGAAGATGCCTTCACGGGCAAGCAGGCGCGGGTCAAGGTCAACGCATCGGCGGCCTGCGATGAATGCCAGGGATCGGGCGCCTCGGGCGGATCAGATCCCGTGAACTGCCCTTCTTGTCAGGGCGCCGGCAAAGTCCGTGCCCAACAGGGGTTTTTCACAGTCGAACGCACATGTCCGACATGCCATGGCGCGGGTCGCGTGATCGACAACCCTTGTGGTTCATGCTCGGGCGCTGGCCGGGTGAACAAGGAAAAAACCCTTTCGGTCAACATCCCGGCGGGGATTGAAGATGGCACACGTATTCGTGTGGCTGGCGAGGGTGAAGCGGGTCTGCGCGGCGGTCCATCAGGTGACCTCTATATTTTTGTGACCATTCGTCCGCACCGATTCTTCCGTCGGGATGGCGCGGATATCCAGTGCCGGGTGCCCATTCCGATGACCACAGCGTCCCTTGGAGGTTCCATCGAGGTGCCCAGTATTGATGGCGGGCGTGCGCGGGTGAATATCCCCGCAGGCACCCAAACCGGGCATCAATTCCGTCTGCGTGCCAAGGGCATGTCAGTTCTGCGGTCGAGCGTGCGCGGCGATATGTATGTGCAGGCACAGATTGAAACCCCGGTAAACCTCACCAAGGATCAACGCGAGCTTCTCAAGAAGTTCGAGGAAACTGGTGGCGGCTCCATCAAACACAGCCCGGAATCCGAAGGCTTCTTCACCAAGGTGAAGGAGTTTTGGGACGATCTGAAGGATTAGCCGAACAAGCGTTGGTATCCGCGTGTGAAGTGGTATCTTTCCTGCGGTTCGATCAACTGAGCCGAAGCGGGAAAGCGAATGACAGATCAATTGAAAATCGGAATCGTGGGTGCGGCAGGCCGTATGGGGCGGATGCTCGTTCAGGTCGTGAGCGAAACCGAATGCTGCGTGCTGGCCGGTGCAAGTGAAGTTGACGGGGCGCCTCATGTTGGAATGGATGCGGGGCTACTGGCCGGGGCGGGTGAATCCGGTGTTCTGATTACGACCGATACGGCGGCGATGTTCGCCGGTGTCGATGCGGTCATTGATTTTACCGTTCCTGCGGCGACGGCGATCCATGCAGGTCTAGCCGCCGAGGCTGGTTGCGCACTGATCGCTGGGACCACGGGTTTGGAAGAGCCTCATCGAACAGCACTCCATGAAGCCGCAAAGCGCGTTCCGGTTGTCTGGGCCTCCAATATGTCGAGCGGAGTCAATCTGATGTTTGCGATCACCGAACGGGTGGCGCGGGCGCTGGACCCCGATTTCGATATCGAGATCGTGGAAATGCATCACAAGCACAAGGTCGATGCACCATCCGGGACGGCATTGAGCCTTGGGGAAGCGGCTGCGCGCGGTCGTGATGTAGACTTTGATTCTGAAAAAATTCTATCTCGTGAAGGTATCACGGGTGCACGCGAACGCGGCAAAATCGGGTTTGCGACGTTGCGTGGCGGCGATGTCGTCGGCGAACACAGTGTGATCTTTGCGGGAGCGGGTGAACGTATCGAGTTGACCCATCGTGCGACAGATCGCGGTATTTTTGCCCGTGGTGCTGTTCGTGCTGCTCGCTGGACTGAAGGCCGCGCCCCGGGATTCTATGCGATGGCAGATGTTCTTGGCCTGGATGATTGAACCAGTCTCTGATTTAAGTTCTTCTCAGTCTTTGCACCGCCACCCGTAATTCTTCTGCAAGTTCGCCACGCTCTTCGGGCGTCAGGAACCCGCCGACCTTGAGGCTGCGTCCGTGGCTGGCCAATCGCAATTCATTGGCGCCGCCCGGGCGTGCCGTCAAATCCACGCGCAACCAGTGGGGTGGTGCGATCCGGTGGTGCTGTTCGCGTCCTGACGGACGCATGCGGGCGACCGTGAGTTCATCCTGTGTGAGCCGGACCCGTTCGGATGCGCGTCCGTCACGGGCACTGGCTTTGAAAGCCCACCAGATTAGCAAAATCTCGCAGCCGAAGAATGGCAAGACCGGCCATGCCCCCATCGCGGTGAAGTAGATGGCAACAAGGCTGAGCGCGCCGGCCAGACCCAGAATGATATTCCGCACCCCACGCGGACCGAGGCTCCGGTGCGGGTAAATCACAGCATCGAATAACGGCTCGCTCTCTGTGTGGTTCATGGCGAAACTCTAGGATACTAATCCATCTTGGCAAAGCCGCGCTTTGTCGCAGTGACGAAGATGTGAATGGCGGCTGATCCGGTGCTGGAAACAGGCTAGATTGGTCGGGCTATGGCTCAGATGAAAAAAGACCAGATTGAAGAGTTCTTCCGACGCCTTTCGGAAGCTGATCCAAATCCGCAGACGGAGCTGGAATACAGCAACACCTACACATTGCTCGTGGCTGTCGTGTTGTCGGCGCAAGCCACGGATGTCGGGGTGAACCGCGCGACAAAAGATTTGTTCAAAACCGTCGATACGCCGGGGAAGATGCTCGTACTTGGTGAAGATGAACTGATCAAACATGTGCGAACGATCGGGCTGTTCCGCACCAAGGCCCGGAACGTGATTGCGCTGAGCGAGATGCTTGTGAATGAGCATGGTGGTGAGGTGCCTCAGGACCGCGCGGCGCTTGAGGCCTTACCTGGTGTTGGACGAAAGACCGCAAATGTCGTGCTCAACACCGCGTTTGGTGAGCCGACCATGGCGGTCGATACCCATATCTTTCGTCTGTCCAACCGCACCGGATTGGCGCCGGCCAAGAATGTACGTGCTGTTGAAGACAAACTCATGAAGCGTGTGCCTGCGCATTACATGCAGCACGCTCACCATTGGCTGATTTTGCACGGACGTTATGTGTGTAAGGCGCGCAAGCCGGAGTGCACGGTCTGCCTGGTTGCCGATGTCTGCACCTACAAGGCAAAAACAACCGCCTGACGGGAAAACCCGGTTTTAGGAGAAGCTCGCGACACAGGGGTCGATTTGCTCGGCATCCAGCTTTGTTCTGGCGATGCGCGCCTCGATATGTGTGGCCTGCGTCGCTCCGGCGCGTGGGTAGAGAAATACATGCAGGACGCAGATGGGGCTGCGATATAACCGAAGCTCACCCTGACCCTCCTGGCGTACAATATCCGGTGCGCCGAGCAGTTGGTCGATACGATTGGAATCCGCACCCATCAGGTCTGCGAGTGTGGCCCTTGGTGCTGCGCGGCGTTGTATTGTCGAGGGCGCGGGCTCTGCGCGCGCGGTGGCCGCTGAAGGTGTGGCGGCAGGTGTTGGGCTCGATTGTTGAGGTGCTGATTGGACCAGCGAACAGCCGGCCAGTATCAGGCCTCCCGCGACAAGCAGACTGGAGCGGATCAACACAGGTCAGGCCGCGAGGATAAAGGCGCCCACAAGCAGCGTGATGACGGCGCCGGAAAGAACGGCAATGCGTGAAGGCGTATCGCGCCGGTTGCTATCCATGAACTTTGATATCTCCAAGTACTTCGCCACCCTGTTCGATTTCCAGGCGACCGTACGTAACGTTACCGGTGACCTTGCCTGAGGCGGTGATGCGCAATGCGCGCGCAACGGTCAGGTCGCCGTCAAATCGACCGCTGATGGTGGCGGTTTCAACTGTGGCAGTGCCGAAAAAACGGCCACCGCGAGAAATTTCCAATGCACGTGCACTGTCCAGCGTTGCATCGATGCGACCTTCAACAATCAGGGAGTCACACTCGGTGATATCGCCTTTGAGCGAGATGTCCCGGCCGACTGTCAGGGTTTTGGCGTCTTGCTGGTTGCCGATGCGGGGCTCGTGGTCTTCGGATCGTTCGCCACGTTCGTTGAGATTGGGAATTTCGGCGGCTCGGACAGGTTGCCGTTCCAGAAAACTCAGATCAAGATCTGGTCGTTCACTCTCGTCTTCGATGTCCGCGCTCATGATTGCGCCCCCGATTTCGCGGTTTTGGACGAGAATAAACGATGCTTGTCCAATAATCTCTCGACTCTCAACCAGTTGGGTAGCCTATTTATATCAAAATGTCGACAAATTTAATTAAGATACTGATATCGTTATGTTTATGTTGTCATTGTGTGGCCGAATGCGTTCGAAAACGTGCAACATCATGGATGTACCAAAGAATGGCAGCAAAAGGTTGACCACAGGGATTGTCGCAACGACTGCAATAGCCAGCCCGGCCAGGTAGATTGTCCCACTTTTGGATTTTCGGAACGCGACAAGTTCATTCTGGTCCATGCGCCGAAAGCCGACCATTTCCAGATATTCTCGCCCGAGCAGGAAGCCGTTGATGGCCCATCCTGCGATGAAATAGACCGGAGGGATAAAGATGAACAACAGCAACAGAATATTGAGTGCGATCAGCAAAATGCCGAATTTCACACCAATTTTGACACCTTCAACGATCGTCTGTTCCCGCGGCGGTGCGATATCGGGATAGTGGCGTTCCTCCACAGCACGGCAGATGGCCTCGATATAGAAGCTCGCAAAAAGGCCCATGAACGCGGGTAGCAGGATGAGCATCAACACAAACGCGGCGACCACACCCAGATAGTCGATTGCCGTTTCAATAATGCCGCCCACCCAAGGCAGTTCGCCTATCAGCTCGGTGTTGAACAGCAACCAGGTCAGCCCCATCCACAAACCAACGGCGGTGGCTAGACTGAGCAGGACCGTTTGCCACAGATAGGCCCGTAGCCGGGGGTCGCTAAGGTCGTCGATAGCTTTGAAAAATGCAGAAATCATGAGGTGAGTGTAACGGGAAAGCCCGCCTGTTATCCAGCGATCGCCTGCGGCCGTTCGCCCATTGTCTGACTGGCCGTCGCCGTTATACTCGCGCGGAAATTCCCAACCCCTCACCTTGTAGATTCGGAGTATTCATGACCGATACGGCGGCCCAGGCTGGAGAGCTCGACGTTCTGTGCGTTGGAAACTCAATCGTAGATGTGTTGGCCCAGACCGACGATGCGACCCTTGAAAAGCTCGACATGGTGAAGGGCACGATGGCGCTGATTGATGCCGATCAGGCCGAGACACTTTATGCCCAGATGTCTGCGGCGGTCGAAACCTCTGGCGGTTCTGCCGGTAACACAGCGGCGGGCCTGGCGTCGCTGGACGCCAAATGCGCCTTCATTGGGCGGGTTCGCGATGATCAGCTGGGTGATATTTTCACCCATGACATTCGTTCGATCGGAGTTGAGTACGCCACTCCGGCTGCGACAGACGGCCCCCCGACAGCGCGCTGTTTGATCCTCATTACGCCGGATGCCCAACGGACGATGAATACGTTTCTGGGGGCAAGCGTCAATCTCGGGCCAGAAGACATTGATGAAGATCTCGTCGCCCGCGCACAGGTGACCTATCTTGAGGGTTATCTCTGGGACCGTGATGAGGCCAAGGCCGCGTTTCTGCGTGCAGCCGGTCTTGCAGCTGCGAAGAACCGATTGGTTTCACTCAGCTTGTCTGATCCGTTCTGCGTTGATCGTCACCGGGATTCCTTTCGTGAATTCGTGACCAATCACGTGGATATTCTATTTGCCAATGAGGATGA
>JABJAG010000051.1 GCA_018666195.1 Alphaproteobacteria bacterium | reverse complement strand
TTTTATGAGGTTGCGGCCGAGCAACAGGGCAAGGATATCGAGGCGGTCAAAGCCGAAGTGGCCGCAAGCATCCCGATGGGGCGGGTGGGTCGTGTAGATGAGTTCGCGGCACTTGCGGTATTTCTCGCAAGTGAGCGGGCGTCCTATATCACCGGAACCGCCACAGCGATCGACGGCGGTGTGACAAAGCGTGGTACTTAAGTATCAGAAAATAAACGTTTTGAATATAATCATACCGTTATTGCTTTCTAAGCGCGGTTCATCTTAACGTGCCGCGGAATGCAGCAGATTGTTCAATTGAGTTAACGCATGGCCCGGAAGCCGAAAAACGAAAAAGCAACTGAGACGCCTGTAACTGAAGAGGTCAGCACGCAATCTGCCCGTTTTCCGCTGTTCTACACTGCGCCGCGGCCACTCGAAGCGGCCCGGCATGCGAAGACCTCTCTGGCCGAAAACCTTGATGTCGGGTTTTCCGAAAACGCGAACGCGATCCCCCTGAATATTGTGGAATTCGCAGTGGCTGCGCGGCACTACCCGATCGTGTTCTCGAACACGGCGCCATTTTTGCCCGTCATGATAACCGGGCTACGCTCTGGAACGAACGCGTTCATTGATGCCGAGGGAAAACGCTGGGCGCGTGGATGTTATGTTCCAGCCTATGTACGGCGGTATCCCTTCATTCTGATGGAGAACGCCGAGCAGAAGCAGTTCATTCTTTGCGCTGACGAAGACTCGGGCTTTCTGACCGAGGACGGGGACCGTCGCCTGTTCGAGGATGACGGAAATCCGTCTGAGGTGACCAATCAGGCTTTGGAATTCTGCCGCGCCTATCACGCCCAGTATGAGGCGACCCAGCGGTTTGTGGTCGAGCTCACCGAACGCGATTTACTGGCTGACAATTCAACGGAAATCCGCCTGGCTGATGATCGCAAGATCCAGATGCAGGGCTATAAGGTCATCGATCGCGAGAAATTCGAAAATCTTCCCGATGAAGTGTTTCTGGAATGGCGTGCGAAGAACTGGCTGCCCATCGCTTATGCCCATATGACATCCTTGTCGAACTGGCCAGCTGTCCTGCAACGTGCCGCAGACCGCGCTGCTGAAGTTCAAGGCGCCGCTTAAGGCGATACTTTCGTATCTGTCAGGTCCAGCAGGTCCTTTGCATCATCCATCACGATGATCTGCATGGGTTCCTTGCGTCCACGCACCTCAATTTCCTCGTGCCTGAGTGCACTTGAATCCAGGCCGCCGAGTTCGGCAACATGTTCGGAGACGATCAATTGTGCGCCAAAATCCTTGGTTTTGGCTTCCAGTCGGCTGGACGTGTTGACGGTGTCACCAATGGCCGTGACCGAAATCGCGTGGCTGTAGCCCATTTCACCGACAATTGCGGCGCCGGCATGGATGCCAATGCCGATCCGCAAAGGAGCGGGCAGGTCGTCTTTGAGGAGTGCGTTGAGCTCGTCGAGCTTCACAGCCATGCCTTGTGCGGCCTTGAGGGCTGAAATGGCCCCATCACGTGGATTACCATCGACCCCGAACAGAGCCATGATGCCGTCGCCGATGAATTTGTCGACCCGACCACCGGCCTGTTCGATGGCTTCACCCATGGAGCGGAAATACCTGTTGAGCACAAAAACCACGTCATATGGCAGTTTCTGCTCTGAAAAGCTGGTGAAACCCCGGATATCTGCAAACAGGATGGAGATTTCCTGTTCCTGACCCTGCATGGCGGCCGATTTTGCGAATCCGTCACGTGGACTGGCGTTTGGTGGTAGCAATGGTGTGACCGAAAGGTCTTCAGTGGGGCGGGTTTGACAGGCTAGCCGCACATCAGGGGCAGCGCCGACCCGGCGCAGCACTTTCTGTTCGGAATCATCGGGTTCGGGGAGATTTTCGATTGTGCCGTTCACCCGCACACGGCATGTGGAACAACGGCCGCGCCCGCCACAGACAGCAGCATGGGGAATTTCGTTAAGCTGGCTGGCTTCCAGGATTGTCATCCCCGGCGATACCGAGACGATGCGGCCCTCGGGATAGGTGATCCGCACAACACCTTCACGACTCTCCAGATACAGGCGTAACGCGCGCGCCAGCAATGTCAGCGCAATCGCTGCGCCCATTCCCATGAATATCCAGCTTTCGAGCTGGTAGAGATAGGCAATTTGCGCGGCTTCGGGGGCATTGTTGTCGATGGCGAGATCAAGCCGAAACCCGGGGTCCTGGGCTGCCAGCCGGCCCACAGCGCCGCCTGCAAAGACGAAGCCGAGCAATCCAAGCACCGGTATCAACAGTGCCATACCGTAGAGCCACGGCAGGATACGCATGAACCATGGTTTGAGACGCAGCCAGTAGTAGAGGCCGATGCAGGCATGTACCCACACGATAACGGTTGCTGCCGACTGTTTTAGGCCACCCATCGGATTGTCGACCCAAAGCGCAAGAAGGACATAGGCGTAGGTGTCTTCGGTTCCGTATATCTGCATCGCAGCGCGAGTTCCGAGAACATGGCTGACCAGCAGAATTGGGGCGGCAAAGCCCAGAATGAGCTGCAGCGCTTCTCCGATCGACATCCTGAGACGGCGGCGCGAGTAGACTGCATGCAGGGCAAACGCGGCATGGACCATCAGGGAGCCGACAAAAAGCGCGGTTCCAACGGGATTACGCCAGAGCATCAGGAAGTATTCTCGTCCGGCCTCCATGGCTTCCAGCGAGATAAGTCCAAGCGCATGATTCGCGAGATGGGTGACGACAAACGCAAAAAGAATGAGCCCACTACCAAGTCGCAGGCGACGTTTTGTGACAGGAATTCCCCATTTCTTGCGGTTTTTGGGCGAAACAAACGTCTTGCTGGTCGGGGATGCTGACATGATGTTGAATGCGTTCCATTTGTCACTATCTATAGGAGAAGGGTAGCATGCCCCACAGATGCCGAAACTTCTTTAAGGGGGTGGCGTCTGGACAAAAGTGAACAGGGGCTGCGCGGGGGCCCCGGACAACGACCGGAGAACTTATCTATGCGTGCACCTATCGCGACAGCAATTGTCGCTTCATTCCTGGTATTCGGCGCCGGCGGGGCGTTTGCCGCCGGAACTTCCACCACCACAGAACTGACATCGCAAGAGGTTCGCACTCAATTGGCCAGTGCCGAAGAGTTGATCCGTAAGGAAAGTTACAGCGATGCAATCGGCGTTCTGAACGGGATTGTTGAAACCAACCCACGCGAAGCGGATGCCTATAATCTGTTGGGCTACAGCTATCGCAAGTCGAAGGATTACAACCGCGCTGAACGCAATTACAAGCGCGCATTGCGGCTCAATCCCGACCACAAGGGCGCGCTGGAATATGTCGGCGAGCTTTATCTGGAAACAGACCGTCGCCCGAAAGCTGAAGAGACTCTCGCCAAGCTGGAAAAATTGTGCCCCAGCGGATGTGAAGAGCTTGAGGACCTGCGTGAGGCTATGGCTTCTGGCGGACAGACGAGCAAAGCCAACTGGTAGTCTGACGGCTTGGAAAATCACGAATAGACACCCCGCCGCGTTGCATGACGCGGCGGGGTTTTCGTTTTGATGGCTTGAAATTACCTCAAAACCCAATTGATTGAATTTGCAATCAGTATCTCATCACGCCAACTCTAGTCGGATGGAGGATGGGTATGACGAATTCGATGGATATCGCAGCGGCCGGATTGCTGGCCAGTGGGCGAAAATTCGGCGATGCGGCAAACGATGTCGTGACTGCCAGTGTGGTGCCCGCAAGTGCGGACTTTGTCGCCCCGCGACGCGCCAACAACCTGCCGAGTGCGTTCGTTGATATGAAACTTACCGAGCAGAGCTACAAGGCCAGCCTTGTTGTACTTCTCGCGGCGCAGGAAATGAGTGCGGAACTTCTGGAACGCGAAGACTAGCGCCGGCCTTCGGTGTAAAAACGTCGAATGCGGCCTTCGGCATCTGCAATTTCTTCCGGAGACATCTGTTTTTTCAATCCAGGCAGAACCTTGGTGGCCTCCGGGCGACCAGCACGGCTGGCGATCGTCATCCACTTGAAGGCTTCCATCTTGTTGTAGGGGACGCCTTCGCCAAGGGCATACATGCGGGCGATATTGAACTGCGCGGCAGAATTCCCGTGCCGTGCCGTTTCTTCCCAACAGCGCAAGGCCTGTCCGTAGTTGCGCTGACGGTAGAATTCAACGCCTTCGCGCACTGTGCATTCGGTCTTCGAACGTGATTGAGCGTCAGCGCGTTCTGTTGCAAGAGAGAAAGAGCCCACCGAGACGACCGCGGCAAATGTCAGAATGATCAACGTCTTCATTTCTTGGCCTCCATACCTGTTGCCCTAAGCCTCGCAAGGGCCTCAGGTGAATCCACATCGACAATGACAGCATCGTCCTCGATCGGAACTTCGATCACGAGATCGGCGTTTTCACCGATAAGGTGTTTGGCGCCGACATCCCCACCAAGGGCGGTCATATCATCAAAGAACCGGCGGTCCCAAAGTACAGGATTACCGCGTTTTCCCTTCCAGGTGGGAACACAAATGACATGACCTTCGTCGGGATCGTGAGCCTGCATGATCTGAATGATATGTGCGGGTGTGATACGGGGCATGTCGCCCAGAGCGACAACAGCGCCGTCGCAACTGTCAGGCACTGCGCTGATGCCGGCGCGCAGGGAGGTGCTCAGGCCTTGTTCGAAATCGGGGTTGTGAGTGTAAGTGACATCGTCGCCCAGCATGTCGCGGACGTCTTCTGCAGCGTGGCCCGTGACAACAATAACAGGATCTGCACCGGCTGCCTGAGCGGCATCAATTGCGTGACGCGCCATGGGTTTGCCGTCAACCTTGATCAGCAGTTTGTTGATGTCTCCCATGCGGCGTGACTGCCCACCGGCCAGAATCACGGCCGCATATCGCGGAGCAGACTGGTTTCCGCGTTCACGGCGTGGCGCTGCAGTGGTTCTTGGAAGGGGGCGCGAAGGAATTTCCTTCATAAGACCACCGACACCCATTCCCATGATGTCGGTGCTCGATACGGCTATATCAGCCAATATACGTTCAAGGATCAGATCATTGCCGCCGGGACGTGGTGAGCGAGCCGAGCCTGGGAGTGCCAAGACTGGAACATCGCCCATATGAGCCACAACGATCAGGTTTCCAGGGTCTACCGGCATTCCAAAATGATCAATGTGGCCACCGGCTTGTTCGATGGCGACGGGAATTTCATCCAGCCGGTCGACGGTTGCTGACGCACCGACGACGAGAATCAATTCGGCACCATCGTTGTTCGCTTGACCGAGGCAGTTGGAAATTGCGTCGATATCGTGCGGAACGATATGTGTGTCAGACAGGGTAGATCCCATGGATTCGACCCGGTCGCGAATGACGTCCGTTGTTTTATGGCTGATGCTTGTTTTCAAACCGGGAAGATCAGTTTGAATCAACGTAACTTTACGGGACCGATAGGGGAGGACAGATACAACGTCATGCGCTGCGGCCTCGGCTTTGGCTAAGTTATCTTCGGTGACGGCGAACGGGATGATTTTGACGGTTGCGACGACCTGATCTGTTTCAACCCGATCCAGTGGTCGTAGCGTGGCGATGGTGATGCCTTCGTCGATACTGTTGATCTGATTGATCGCGTTCGTGTCGAGTTCAACCAGACCGTTGGCCGCGGAGAAGATGTTGACCCGTCCGGTTCCCTCGATACCTGCACGGACGCCGGCGCCTATGGCTGCATCTGCGAGGCGACGTGCAGCGGTGTTTTCGTCGACATCATCAGGTTCGAACCGGGCGACGGTTATTTCTCTGACTCCGCCCTGGATCAGGTGGTCTAGGTCGTCTTGTCTCAAAACCTGTCCTTTGCGGAAACGCCGACCGGCGATGGTCTGGCCATGTACCAGCATCGTACCGAGTGCGTCAGATACAGGGAGCGGCCCGAACTTCATTCGGTACGCAGGACTTGCGTGATTTGCGCCATGATTGAGATGGCGATTTCTGCCGGGCTTTTGGCATTGATTGAGAGACCCACCGGCGCATGAATTCTACCGATTTCATCTTCGGAGTATCCGTTTTCGGTCAACCGTTCGACACGACGTCCATGGGTCTTACGGCTGCCCAGTGAACCGATATAGAAAGCCTCCGAGCGTAAGGCGACATGCAGGGCCGGGTCGTCGAGCTTTGGATCATGGGTCACGGTGACAACGGCGGTGCGGTTGTCGACCTTGAGTGCTTCGAGGGCTTCATCGGGCCAGTCTTCGCTTAGCGTGACGCCCGGGAAACGGTCCCGGGTTGCGAAGGCCCCGCGTGGGTCGACGATGACAACCTCATAGCCCGAGGTTTGGGCCAGAGTAACCAGCGGCTGGGCAATGTGTACGGCACCTACAATGATCATTCGTTTGGGCGGGTTGAA
>JABJAG010000010.1 GCA_018666195.1 Alphaproteobacteria bacterium | reverse complement strand
TTCATCCAGTCGCGTGGTCATCATGAGACCGCGTGGGATCATCCCGGCGCGGATCCGCGCTCGCTGATGGACATCTCCTACTACGCTGATCTGGCCAAACAGGCGGAAGCGGCGCGGTTCGACTCGATCTTTTTCGCCGATGTGCTGATGATGACCAACGACGCCATGGAATCCGGGCGTTTCTGGCCGGACCCAGTGATTATGCTGGCTGCGCTGGCGATGGAGACCGAGCATGTCGGGCTGATCGCCACGGGCTCGTGCACCTATTCCGAGCCCTACAATCTGGCGCGCCAGTTTGCCTCGATCGACCATCTGTCGAACGGGCGTGCGGGCTGGAACATTG
The DNA here is from genome assembly GCA_018666195.1 of Alphaproteobacteria bacterium. Lineage (GTDB taxonomy): Bacteria > Pseudomonadota > Alphaproteobacteria > UBA6615 > UBA6615 > JABJAG01. The sequence goes on along the minus strand of JABJAG010000010.1, from coordinate 30,703 downwards.
TCACCACTTGGGTTGAGGCGGTCGCGGCCAATTACGGGCGCGAGCACACGGCCCATGGCGACCGTTACGAAATGGGCGAGGAGTTCGTCGGGTCCGTGAAGGACCTCTGGGACAGTTGGGCCGATGACGCCTATGTGGATGATCGCTCCGGTGGTGGTGTTTCCGGCAATCTGGACCGGATCACGCCGATCGATTTCAAGGGCGAGTACTATCAGGTGAAGGGGCCGCTCAACGTGCCGCGCTCACCACAGGGCCGCCCGGTGCTGGTGCAGGCCGGCGCGTCCGACCGCGGACGGGATTTCGCCGCGCTCCACGCCGAGGCGATCTTCACCGCCCATCTGGAGAAGGAAACCGCCCAGGAGTTCTACCGGGACATCAAGGCCCGGGCGAAGGACTTCGGTCGCAACCCCGAGCAGATCGTTGTGCTGCCGGGCCTCAACCCGGTGATCGGCGGCACGGAAGCCGAGGCGAAGCAGAACCTGCTGGATCTGAATTCCCGGATGGACCCGGAAGTGGGCCGACGCACGCTGTCTCAGCGGTTTGCGGGCCACGATTTCTCCCATCTTGATCTGGATGAGCCCTTGAAGGTGTCTGATTTCCCGGATCCGGAAAAACTGGAGACCATGAAAAGCCGCGCCGCGCTGATCGTGCGGATCGTCGGCAATGAGGGCCTGACCCTGCGTGAGTTGCTGGCGCGGTTTGCTGGCGGTCGTGGTCACTACACCACAGCGGGCACGCCCGAACAGATCGCCGACCTGATCGCCGAATGGTGCGATCCGGATGCCCCCGGCGGCCCGGCGGCGGACGGTTTCAACTTCATGCCCCCTGTGATCCCGGCCCTGATGGACCCGTTCATCGACGAGGTGATCCCGCTGCTCCAGAAACGCGGCCTGTTCCGTACGGAATATGAGGGCACGACGCTTCGCGAAAACCTCGGCCTCGACCGCCCGAAAAGCCGCTTTTTCGACTAGCCGGGTTTCCCTCTGGCGTCATGCCCGGACTTGATCCGGGCATCTCCGATCTCCTCATGCTGAGCTTGTCGAAGTATGAGTTTGTCGCCCTCGTCCTCCGTCAGGCTCAGGATAAAGGCTCAGTCTGCGATCAGATTGGTTTCTTCCCGCATTTGTCCCCGCAACCACTCCGGCCTATGCTTCTGGCAACGCAGGTGCATAAATTCGAACCGGGGATGGATTCAATGGAACTCAAAGACAGCAAGCTCTTTCGTCAGCAGTGTTACGTAGACGGCCAATGGGCCGACGCCGACGGGGGCAAGACCATCGACGTCACCAACCCGATGGACGGGTCTGTGATCGGTACGGTGCCGCGCATGGGTACAGCCGAAACCCGACGTGCGATTGAGGCAGCGGAATCCGCCCAGAAGGAATGGCGCAAACTGACTGGCAAGGAACGCGCCGCGATCCTGCGCAAATGGTTTGATCTGATGATGGAGCACCAGGAAGACCTGGCGATCCTGATGACCACGGAACAGGGCAAACCGATTGCGGAATCCCGTGGCGAAATTACCTATGCCGCTGCCTTCATCGAGTGGTTCGCCGAAGAGGCCAAGCGCATCTATGGCGACACAATCCCCGGCCATACACGGGACAGCCGCATCATCGTGATGAAGGAGCCGATTGGCGTGACGGCAGCGATCACGCCGTGGAACTTCCCGGCGGCGATGATCACTCGCAAGGCAGGCCCGGCACTGGCCGCGGGCTGTTCGATGGTGGTGAAGCCGGCGACCGCAACGCCTTTCTCGGCACTGGCGCTGGCGGAACTCGCCGAACGTGCAGGCATCCCGGCGGGCATTCTGTCAGTCATCACAGGCTCGTCGGCAGAAATAGGCGCAGAAATCACGTCCAACCCGGTCGTGCGCAAACTCACCTTCACGGGCTCGACAGAGGTTGGCCGCGAGTTGATGAAGCAGAGCGCGGAGAACATCAAGAAAGTGTCAATGGAGTTGGGCGGCAACGCGCCGTTTATTGTGTTTGATGATGCCGATCTCGATGCCGCCGTCGTCGGTGCGATGGCGTCCAAATATCGTAATGCCGGCCAGACCTGCGTGTGCACGAACCGTATTCTGGTGCAGGACAGCGTCTATGATGCCTTCACAGAGAAGCTCGCCGCGGCGGTCCGGAATCTGCAGGTCTCGAACGGCATGGAAGAGGATGCGCAGCAGGGTCCGCTGATCGATATGGCCGCGGTGGAGAAGGTGGAGGAACATATCGCCGATGCCGTCGCCAAAGGCGCGAAGGTTGTTGTCGGTGGTGAACGTCATGAACTCGGCGGAACATTCTTCCAGCCGACCGTGCTGGCGGATGTAACGACAGACATGGTTGTCACGCACGAAGAGACCTTTGGCCCGCTGGCGCCGGTCTTCCGCTTTGGCAGTGATGATGAAGGTATCGCCATGGCCAACGATACAGAGTTCGGCCTGGCCGCCTATTTCTACGCCAGCGATCTGCGCCGGGTCTGGAAGGTGTCCGAAGCCCTTGAATCCGGCATCGTCGGTGTGAACACGGGCCTCATCTCCACCGAAGTTGCGCCCTTCGGCGGGGTCAAGGAATCCGGCGTCGGTCGTGAAGGTTCGAAATACGGCATCGAGGATTATATGGAAATCAAATATGTCTGCCTGGGCGGAATGTCCTAGCGCGACGGGTCAGGAATAGAAAAGGGCGGCCCAGAGCCGCCCTTTTTTGTTTTCGTGTTGAGGCGCGCGCCTCACAGTTCCTGAATATCGTCGTTCCCGCGAAGGCGGGAACCCATAACCACAGGCAGCCAACTGTTGGCGCATTGGCGTTTCTGGATGCCCGCCTGCGCGGGCATGACGAGCTTTGACTACAGCCCCAGAATCTCCCGGGCTTCCTTGGCCGACGCTGCCCAGGCGCCGGTCGCGTCGATCAGCACCTTGGCCTGTTCGACCAGTTGGGCGTTGCCCGAGGCGAGCACGCCCTTGGAGATGTAGAGATTGTCTTCCAGGCCCACGCGGACATGACCGCCGAGCACGGTGGCGCTGGCCACCATCGGGAATTCGAAGCGTGAAATGCCGAAGCTGGCCCAGTTGGCGTCTGCCGGCAGCATGTCGCGCATCAGCATCATGGTTTCGGCGTTGGCCGGTGCGCCCCACGGAATGCCGAGACAAAGCTGATAGAGCGGCTGGCCGCCCTTGATGATGCCGGTTTCGACCATGTGGTTGGCCAGGCGAACATGGCCGGTATCGAAGACTTCAAGCTCCGGCTTCACGCCAGCATCCTGAATCATCACGGCCATCTCGTTGAGCATGTCGGGTGTGTTCACCATCGGACGGGCGCCGAAGTTCATCGTCGCCACATCCAGTGAGCAGATGTCGGGCTTGTTCTCGACCACATGGGCCACACGCTCTTCAGCGGTCTTCATGACACTGCCGGCGGCGACCTTCATGGGGTCGTCGTGGTCGGGCACAAAACGTGCGCCGGGTCCGGTGGTCAGGTTGATGATAACATCCGTGCCCGCATCGCGGACCCGGTCGACCACTTCCTTGTAGAGCACCGTATCCATGCTCGCCTTACGGGTTTCCGTGTTGCGCACATGGATATGGACGATGGCGGCACCGGCCTTGTGGGCGGCCAGCGCCTCGTTGGCGATCTCTTCGGGCGTGACCGGCACGGCAGGGTTTAGATCGGCGGTGTCAGCGGCGCCGGTCAGCGCACAGGAAATGATTACGGGACGTGTCATTGTGGTTTCCCCTCAGTCGGAATTTGGCATGTGCCTTTTCGGCACGTTGGGGCAGAGCCTAGACAGGCAGGTGGCCGCGGACAAGCATTTGGGGCGATGGTCTCGGTCAGAAAGACAAGCGGTGTGTGAGCAGTTGATTTCCTTCTGCCAATAGGAGACTAGATCAATTTGCAACGCCCGCTCGGGCGCATATGATTTTTTGTATTATCCAGCTGAGAAAAAGAGGAAACACTTGATGGTCAAGGCAATCCGTATCCATGAGTTTGGTGAAGCCGATGTTCTGAAATGGGAGGACATCGATGTGGGTGAGCCCGGTCCGGGCCAGCTGCGCCTTCGCCACACGGCGATCGGCTTCAACTTCCTCGACATCATGGTCCGCAAGGGACTTTATCCGGTGCTGCCCGAGCTTCCTTCGGTGCTGGGCACCGAAGCGGCCGGCGTGGTGGAAGCTGTGGGCGAGGGCGTTGACGGGTTTTCCGTCGGTCAGCGCGTTGCCTATGCCTCCACTTTCCCGGGGTCCTATGCTGAAGGTCGTCTGATCGACGCAGACCAGGTTGTGACCCTGCCCGATGATGTGTCGGATCAAGCCGCTGCTGCCAGCATGCTCAAGGGCATGACCGCCGAATACCTGATTCATCGCACATATGCCGCCCAAGCAGGTGAAACCGCGCTTGTGCATGCCGCCGCCGGCGGTGTGGGGCTCTTTCTGTGCCAGTGGCTGGCCAGTAAGGGTGTGAATGTCATCGGCACGGTCGGGTCCGACGCCAAGAAGGACACGATCCTGTCCCATGGTGCGAAGCACGCCGTGAACTACAAGACAGAGAACTTCACCGAAGTCGCCCGCGAGGCCACCGGCGGTGTGGGCGTCGATGTGGTCTACGATTCAGTGGGCAAGGACCACTGGCAGGGCTCGATCGACGCGATCCGCCCGCGCGGTTACATGGTCAATTTCGGCAACGCGTCGGGCCCGCTGCCGCCAATCGATTCCGTAGAGCTGAATGTGAAGGGCTCGCTGTTCTTCACCAAGGCCTCGATGCGCTTCTACCAGCTGAACCGTCAGGAACTCGAAGCCAGCGCCGCGACCCTGTTTGCTGCCATTGCGGCAGGCGACATCAAGCCGATCATCGGTCAGACCTACGCGCTGGAAGACGCCGCACAGGCCCAGATCGACGTCTGGGACGGCAAGACCACCGGTTCGACAATCCTGACGGTCTGAGGGTTCAATCACCCGTCGTCGTCATACCCGGACTTGATCCGGGTATGACGATGCGCAGACTGAGCCCTCATCGTGAGCCTGACGAAGGACGAGGGCGGTAACCTCCTACTTCGACAAGCTCGGTATGACACGACCGGGTATGCTCGGGTCTGACGAAAGAGGGATGGATTTCTGGCTGTGTGGGAATGCTGACGGTTTGATAGGCTTTCGGAAACAGGGGAGCAGGATCATGGAGTTCGAATATCGTCCGGTGAGTGAAGCCGCGCTGGCGCTGATGCGCGAGGGGCACAACCACCCGGAGATGTGTGCGACCCTCGATGCAGTGATCGCCGAGGGGATCCCGCCCGCGCCGGTAAATACCGATGGCGAAATCGAGGACGTGCATGGCCTTGCGGTCACCCATCGTTTTGTCGATGCCCCGGGCGAAAGCGAAACCATCCGCTGGCATTATGTGGAGGCCGGAGAAGGCCCCACACTCGTTCTCATGCATGGCATTCCGCAATCCTGGTGCATGTGGCGGTCAATTCTGCCGGTACTTGCGAAGCACTTCCGGTGCATCGCGATTGATTTGAAGGGCTACGGCCAGTCAGACAAACAGCGTGGCGACTACCGCCATGAGGGTGCGGCGGCGCAGGTTGTCAGCCTGCTGGACACCATCGGAGTTGAACAATTTCACCTGTTCAGTCACGACCGGGGCACCGTTCAGGCAGATTTCATTGCCGCCAGTCAGGGCACACGCGTCCAGCGCTGGGTGCGCGGCTCGCAGCATCTCATTCATTTCCACCCCGATCTGGCACCGCAGGAAAACCTGTTCACTGATCTGGAGACTCGCGGAATTCTTCAGGACCCCATGAAGATGATCGATTGGGGCTTTCGGCGTTTGTGCAAGCATCCGATTCCCAAAGCCGATGTGGTCCGCGCGATGCAGGAGTTTTCGCGCGCTGGTACAGGGTCAGCGGTGGAGCGTTATTTCCAGTCCTCCACTTTTCGGAAGGACTGGATCGACCGCCGCACCCGGCTGATCCCGGCATGGCAGGCCGATATCATGGTGCTGCAAGGCTCGGACGAGCCGCCCATGCCGGTCGAGAATTATCAGGGACTTGATGAATACCTGCCCGACGTGACGGTCGCATTCGTTGATGGCGGACATTTCTACGTGGAAGAAAATCCGACCGGGACCCTGGAAAAGGTGATCCCGTTTCTCACGGGTGCCTAGTCGGCTCTTTCCCGGGTGATCTTTGCAAAGGCCGCCAGGGTCTCGTCGCTGACATAGTGCTCCATGCCTTCGGCGTCACGTTCTGCGTTCTCGGCGCTGATGCCAAGCGCCCGCAGGAAGTCGAGAACCACTTTGTGGCGCGCGCGCGATGTCTCGGCAAGCGTCAGGCCCTCATCGGTCAGAAAGATCGAACGATAAGGCCGTGAGGTCACCAGACCATCGCGTTGCAGCCGCTTGATCACCTTGTTGACTGTGGCGTGGGAGACTCCGAAGCGCTGGGCCAGCTCGGTCACGCGGGCTTCGCCATAGGCGTTGATCAGATCGTCGATCATCTCGACATAGTCTTCGGCTTTTTCGGTCTGTTGTGCCGTGCGGACCCGCTCGAACTGGGCGGCCTGACGGTCTGCATCCATCATCTCGTCAGAAGTTTCGAGATTTTCTGTGTCGAGAGGTTTGCCGCGATCAGCCATCGCTAGACCTGTATCAGAAAGGCTGTGGCATACATCGCCAGAACACCGACACCGAAGCCCGCAAAGGCCGTGCCGTTGGCCAGGGGTTCCTGTCCCTCCTTGGCCAGTGAGTGCGCGAAGCGGGCGACTTCGACCATGACCTGCATAATGGCGCCGGCCGCGATGGCGAAGAAGATAGCCGCCCAATGGGGCAGGAAGGCGAATGCGCCGATCCAGGCACCAAACACAGCCGGAACACCTGCGATCAGGGCAAAGCCGATCAGCGCCAGATTGCTCGGGCGCAACCGGGTGAGCGGGGCAGCAATCGCCACGCCTTCGGTCAGGTTGTGCACGGTGAAACCGACGATCAGCAGACTGCCGAGCGCAGCATTCCCGAGCGTAAGCGCGCTGCCAATGGACAGGCCTTCGCCAAAATTGTGCAGGCCGATACCGATGGCGAGCCAGGTCGCCAGCGCGATACCGCCGGTGGGACGTCCACCGATCCGACCAATAGCCATGAGCACCGCAAAGGTCAGCGCTGCGACCACCCAGACCAGCACGTCGGTCTGGAAGACGCTCGCGGACTCTCCAGCCAGTTCAAGGCCTTCGGCCAGTGTGTCCACCAGCAGATAGGCCAGCAGACCTACCGTCAGGGCCATGGTGAAGACCATGCCTTCGCGTCCCAGACGCCGCAGGACGGGCAGGGCCGCCAGTCCCAGCGCGACAGGCACGAACCCGACGAACAGGCCGATCAGCGCGAGATCGAAGATCGTGCCCAGATTGAAAGGTGTTTCGTTTCGCGCCACATCGATCGAATAGTCGAATGTGGCCCCGGTGCTGGTCACGAAGGTGATGTGATGGGCTTCGCCAGCGACCCAGGGGTAGGGGATTTCGATCTGGGCAGAGTCAAACTGACCGAGCGGTTTGTCGGGTGTCTGCTTGAACATCCAGTAGGCGCCATCGACCTGAAGCTGGGCGATCCGGACCGGGTCACGGCCTTCGCCGCGCACCTGAACCTCGATCCCGTTGCTGACCGTCCATCCGCGCTCGATGGCCAGACCTTCATCCGGCGGCAATCCGGCACCAAAACGGGCCAGCGGGTCGAACATGGTCACGGCCAGCGCGACCAGAGCCAGCAGGAAGACCGGGAACCCGATCGCAAGGGCCGAGTTCGACTTGGTTGATGTGGTCGGGCTCGACATCACACCACCTCGAAGACGCTCATCCAGCCGAGTTCGGCGAACTCGCTCTGATGGGCATGGAACATGTATTGGCCGGGTTCGTGATCGGCGAAGGACATCTCGATGATCCCGCGCTGGCCCTGGCATTGCATGATGGTGTCGACGGTTTTCAGGGTCGGGGTCAAGGTCGTTCCGTGATCATAGTAATCAAAGAAATTGCCGTGGATGTGGAACGAGTTGATCGGATCGAACTCGGTCAGGTTCATCAGATAGATGCGGATCGGCCGGTCGCGGGACACGGTGATCGGGCGTTTGATGTATTCATGGGCGATCGAATTGACCGCGTAGACTTCGTTCTCGTCATCGAAATTGGTGTCGAAGCCGTTCATCACCATGACCATTTCCTGCCAGCGCGCATTCTCTGGTGTGCCGAGCAGGCGCCCGCGTGCGGCCTCGGCCTCTTCCGGGTGGCGTTCGGGATCGGGGTCGATGATGAACCCGCCATAGAGGCCCTTGTGGATGTGCCGTTTCAGGGGCGTGGCGTGGCAGTGATACAGGTGGCAGCCGAACGGCATGGCGGGCATTTCATAGGTGAAGCTGTCCCCCGGTGCGACCAGTCCGGCACCCGCGACGCCGTCCATGCGGGCGGAATGAATGCCGTGGAAATGGATCGAGTGGGTGTGGCTGCCGGCATTGGTAAAATTCACCTTCAGCCATTCTCCCTCGGTGGCTCTTAGGGTGGGGCCGGGGACGCGTCCGTTATAGGCCCATGCGGGGAAGAAGATGCCCGGCGCGATCTCGATCTCGATATCCACAGCCGTGATGTCGAAGCTGCGCACCCGGCGGCCCTGGGCATCGATGGAGAGCGTGCCGGTGTCCCAGTCGGTCAGGATGGCGTTGGGGTCGAAGCCGTTGCGGTCGTGATCCACATTGCCGATGCTGGTCATGCCGTCAAAATGGGTCGCGGAATGGACCGAGCCGCTCGATTGGGCGAGGGCCGTGCCGGCCACCAGCGGGGCAAGCGGCAAGGCGGCGCTCGCACCCAGAAAGGCGCGCCGGTTGGAGACCGTTTGAAGCAATCGAGACAGCATAACTAGTAAAATCGCCTGTTTACTGCGCCTTTCGGCAGCACGAAAAGCGAGTTAAGCGGCAAATATGCCCCCGGTCAACTGTTCAAGTCACACATCAAAATGTAACTAAGGCTACATTTGTAGAGGCACGTATTCAGCCCCCCCCCTACGCACTGGCTGACCTGTCTCAGATTTGAGTCGGCAGTTTTGAATTCGCAGAGGTTGCAATCGCCTCATGAACCGCAGCGGTGTGTGCCATCTCGGTGGGCGTGAAGAGATAATTCTCGTCACCCAGACAGGCCGCTGCGAAATTCTCGTCATTGGCACGGATTTGCGAATAGATATCCCGGATGGGCAATTCCAGCTCCTCGGTCACACCGCCGGATTCCTCGATCTTGCCGGCACCAAAGCAGGTGGTGATCTTGTTTGTATCCATCCAGCCATTGGCCCGAGCCCAGCCTTTAGATCCCATAACATGCAGGTGGAACGAAGCCGGTGTGGTCATCAGATTGGCGAGATAGCCGGTGGTGCCGGATTCAAACTTTACCAGCACCGAGCCCACATCGTTTTCGATGATCCGGGATTCCAGTTGCGCGTAGACTTCACGCATCGGACCGCCGTACCAGCACATGATATCGATGATGTGCGCCCCGAAATGCACGATGCCCCCGGTGGGGGCCTCCTCGTTTGATCGCCGCCAGCCTTCCACGCCGAGCTGACCCTGATGGCTGAGATTGCCTTCGATGTGGTGGATGTCGCCGAGTTTTCCGGATTCGATGATCTTCTTCATCTCCCAGACTGCCGCGCCGTAACGATAGTTGTGACCAATGCCGAGTGTGAGCCCGGCATCCGTCATGGCCTTGGCCGCGCGCAAACCATCGGCCTTTTTCAGGGCAAAGGGTTTCTCGGTCAGAATGTGTTTTCCCGCTGCTGCACCGGCGACGACCTGGTCCGCGTGCTGGGTGTGGGGCGTGACGAGAACAACCGCGTCGATGTCGGGGTCGTTGAACGCGTCATCAAGATTGTCGGTCAGTGCCAACTCATTGGCGTCACAGAAATCGCGCACGTTTTCAGGTGCGAGATCCACAGCCCGGGTGAAACGAATTTTGTCAGAGCCCTTGGTGGCGGTGACATGGTTCTGTCCCCACCAGCCCAGTCCGACGATTGCAGCGTTGATCATGTTGGTCTCCCTCTAGAGGACGGCTTCGCGCTTGCCGGAAATCAGAGAACGTTTAACGGCGTCGAGTGCGGCGACATCATGGATCATCTGGGCATTGGTAAACCGATACGGGGTATCGCCGGCAATGGCTGCGGCAAAACCTTCCATATTGGCGCGCACCGGATCGACCGGGTCGACCGGCATGGTTTTCGGGTCGCCACCACGCATGGCGATCTCCAGGCTCCCTGGACTTGTCATCTTCACCCAGCCTTTCGATCCAAAGACATTCCCCATGCGATTGTCACGCGTGACCATGACATTGCCGATATACGCCGTCGCACCGCATTCGAAGGTGAGCAAAGCAGAGGCCGTATCGCGCGGAATGATTCGGTCCACCGCCTGAGCGTACACCTCGGTGATCGCCCCCACATAATGCTGGAACAGGTCGAGATGGTGACTGCCCATATGCCAGAGGCCACCACCGGGCGCTTCCTCGATATCCATGCGCCAGCTCTGCACATTGGACAGCGTGTCGTGACTGGTGTTGCCTTCCATATGCATAACTTCGCCCAGCTCACCGGCATCAATCATCTGTTTGATCACCGTCTGCGGTGCGCCGTAGCGTTGGTTGTGCCCAAGCCCGACCATGATGCCCGCAGCTTCGGCGGCCGCGATCGAACGCTCGGCATCCGCCTTGTTCAGGGCGAAGGGTTTTTCGGTGAAGATGTGTTTGCCAGCTGCGGCACCAGCCACGATTTGATCAGTGTGCAGCGAATGTGGGGTGACGAGTATGACCGCGTCAATCTCCGGATCGGCAAGAACAGCCTCGTAGGAGGGGGCTGTTTTCAGGCCAAATTCCTTCGCAGTGCTTTTTGCGAGTTCTTCGTCCAGGTCGACAACCGTCGTGATACAGACAGTGTCACTCTTTTCATGGGTGGCACGCAGATGGGTCTGCCCCCACCAACCGAGTCCAATGATAGCCAAATTCAGCATGATGTTTCCCCCTTTTGCCACCAGATCGAACTGGTCGGCGGCGCTCATATAGCGAGACCAACTTCCGTGTGATCCAACGCGGTTTTTCCTGCGTGTTAAGTAGCATGAGAGCTTACGGAGAAAGACTATGAAATTCGGATTGTTCGGAAGTGCCCAGGCCAAACGCGGCGGCCCGGATGTAGACAGCGCAAAAGGTTATCGCGACTGGCTGGAATACAACACAGAAGCCGAGGCCCTTGGATTCCACAGCACCTTTGCCGTCGAACACCATTTCACAGGCTTTGGTCAGGTGTCAGCCACGGTCAATCTGCTGACCTATCTGGCCGCGCAAACTTCCACGATCCGTCTTGGCACGGCCGTGATGGTCTTGCCCTGGCACAACCCGGTGCTGCTCGCCGAACAGGTTGCGACCCTTGATCTACTGTCAGGCGGGCGCTTCGATTTTGGTGTCGGCAAAGGCTACCGATTCAACGAGTTCCAGGGCTTTCGTGTTCCTATGGAAGAGGCTCAGGCGCGGTTCGAAGAATCCCTCGATATCATGACCAAGTCCTGGACCAATGATGAGCCATGGACCTACGAGGGCAAGTTCTGGTCCTATGAAGATGTGGTGGTTGAGCCGCCAACGGCCCAACAGCCGCACCCGCCGTTCTGGATGGGCGCGGGCAGTCCGCAGTCGATCGAGGCTGTGGCTGATCGAGGCTACAATCTGCTGGTTGACCAGTTCGCGCCAGTTGATACGACCATCGGTCGTGTGGATACCTTCCGCGAATCTGTTGAAGCGCGTGGCCGGAGGTTCAATCCCTATGAAGTCGGGTTGGCACGTGGACTGTATGTAGCCAAGGATGCCGCTGACCGTGACGCGGCCATCGAACGCCGGATCGCGGCACGTGCCCGGGTGGACAATCTGGCCCAGCGCCCCGATGGCGGCAACAAGGCCTCGATCATGTCTTATGATGATTCCGTCGAGACCACGGCTGCCGCGGCGTTGTTTGGCACCGTTGATGAGATTGTCGAGAAGATCCAGACGTTCCACGATGCCGGTGTGCGCTACATGCTGTTCTCGGATGGTGGCACGGGGATCGAGGGATTGCGCACCTTCTCGAAAGAGATCATGCCGCATTTTGCAGACGAGGAAGACGATCTGGTGGTGGCACGCGCTGCCGAGTAGTACGACCATCACACAAGCTTGCAAGCCAGGCGCGCGCGCGATAAGCGTCTGCCCGGTTTTTATGCGGAGATGATCCATGGCGCTTGAACTGTTTCACAACGATGCCTCCACGTGCAGTCAGAAGGTGCGTATCTGTTTGGCAGAGAAGGACGTGGAGTGGGTCAACCGGCATGTCGACCTGGGCAGCCAGGAAAACCTGACGCCGGACTATCTCGCGATCAATCCGAACGGCGTCGTGCCCGCCTTTGTGCATGACGGCACGCCGATCATCGAATCCACTGTGATGTGTGAATACGTTGATGAGGTCTATGAGACCGGTACAAAGCTCACCCCGGACGACTCCAAGAAGCGCGCGGAAATGCGGGCATGGCTGCGCTATATCGATGAAGTGCCATCGATGGCCGTGCGGGTGCCGACCTTCCAGAACCTGCTGATCGACCGCTTCAAGGCGATGAGTGAAGCCGAATACGAAGAGTTTCGCGACAGCAACACGCTACGCCGGGATTTCTTCATGCGTCTGAACCGGACCGGTTTCAGCGATCAGGAGTATGAGAATTCGCTGCTGCAACTCCGCGCCACTGTGGAGCGAATGGAAGCCGCACTGGCCAAGGAAGGCCCCTGGATCGTCGGCGAACAGTTCACCATCGCGGATATCTGCATGGCGCCACTGTTTCAGCGCATGGAAGACCTGGGAATGAGCGAGATGTGGGAGAACGCCCCGCAGGTGGCGGACTGGTTCGCGGCCATCAGAGCCCGCCCGTCCTATGACATTGCTTATTATGCCGGCACGAAGATGACGGACCTGTTCCCGCAGCTGCGCGAGACGGCGCAGGGCTGAGGCCTATCAAAAGATGACCGTTTCCTACCCGCGCTCTGTTCTTGACGATTTGCTGACGCGCGCGCGCGAGTGTCGAACACCATGCGGCGATGGTGACATGGTCTGGCGTGTCTGGGGCGACCCGGATGCCAAGAGACCGCCGGTGGTTCTCCTGCACGGGGGCTTTGGTTCCTGGAACCACTGGTTACGCAACATCCCGGAGCTTGCGGAAGGTGGTCTGGTGATTGCTGCCGACCTGCCGGGATGTGGAGATTCTGTGCTTCCGGCGGAACCCTATGATGCGGCCAGTGTTGCCGGAATTGTTGCGGATGGTCTGGATGCGGTTTTGCCGGTTGGGGCGACGTTCGACATGGCGTCGTTTTCGTTTGGCGGCGTGCTTTCCGGCATGATTGCGCAGCGTCACACCGACCGGCTGCGCAGCCTGACCATTGTGGGAACTCCGATTCTCGGCCTGGCGACCACCGGCCCGGCCAATGAATTGGTTGCTGTCCCGGCCGATTCATCTCCTGAGGTGGCGGCGAAAATATATCGTGGCAATCTGGAAAAGCTGATGGTTCGCGATCCGGCAGCGATCGACGATCTGGCCATGATGTTGCATCTGGAGAATATGTCCAAGGGACGTTTGCGGTCGCGGGGCATCGCGCGGAAATATCCCGCAGCGCCAGATTTACTGGGCATTTCGTGTCAGCTGAACTTCATCTTTGGCGATGGTGACGTGACTCTCGATCCTGGTCTTGATGCGATCCGGACCTATGTCGACATTCATCATGCGGGTGCCGGATTCACGGTCGTTCCAGAAGTAGGGCACTGGGTTCAGTATGAGGCTGCGAACCAGTTCAACCTGGCGCTCAGAGACTGGCTCGAGGGTTTGAACACCTGACGGGCGTTCCTTAGTCGGCCTTTTTCTCCGGCAGTTTTGCTTCTTTCTCGATGGTCGGGCCTTCGGCCTTGACCCAGGCACCATAGCCGCCGCGCATATGGGCGACCGGGGCCAATCCCATATCGTTTACCGCTTTTGCGGCAAGTGCGGAGCGGAGGCCGCCCGCGCAATAGAAGATGAATTTCTTGCCGGTGGTGAAAATTTCGCGGTGATACGGACTTTCCGGATCGACCCAGAATTCCAGCATGCCACGAGGCATGTGCTGGGCGCCGGGGATCGTGCCGTCGCGCCAGAGCTCGCGCACATCCCGGATATCAACCAGAACGATATCGTCATCATTCTGCACCTCCATGACCTGTTCAACGGTCATGGTTTCGATCTGTTCTTCGGCTTCCGTGCAGAGTTGCTTGATGCCCTTGGTAATCATCTTGATGTCTCCAATTTCCTTCGTCGGACTTATGCGGCGATCCGTATTCGGTTTCAACCTGGACTTCACCGATTCTTTCGAATTGGGACTCGAAACCGGAGGGGTGAAATGTGCTAGTAAAGTGCGATCAGATACAGTGCGATCACACGCGCGATTTCATTACACAAATAAAGAACATTGGACAGGGACGAGAGTCATGACGGATATGATCCAGACCGGAAACATTCAGGTCGCTTCGGAGCTCTATAATTTCATCAACGATCAGGCGCTGCCGGGGACGGGGGTCGATCAGGACCACTTCTGGGCCTCGCTGGACACGCTGGTCAACGAGTTGGGGCCACGCAACGCCGAGTTGCTTGCCAAGCGCGATGATCTGCAGGCCAAGCTGGATACCTGGCACAAGAATCACCGGGACAGCGAATTTGACCCGACCGCCTATAAGGCCTTTCTTGAAGAAATCGGGTATCTGGTTCCCGAAGGTGCCGCCTTCGGGGTTGAGACAGCCAATGTGGATCCTGAAATCTCAACGATCGCCGGTGCCCAACTGGTCGTACCGATCACAAATGCACGCTACGCTCTGAACGCGGCAAACGCGCGCTGGGGCAGCCTTTATGATGCGCTGTATGGCACGGACGTCATTTCCGAAGACGGCGGTGCCGAACTCGGTTCAGGTTACAATCCGGCACGTGGTGCGAAGGTCATTGCCTATGCCCGCGGCGTTCTGGACAGCGCTGCACCGCTTGCCTCTGGCTCTCACGCCGAAGCGACCGGCTACACCGTTGTTGACGGTGTTTTGGCTGTTGCCACCGGATCCGGTTCGACCGGGCTTGCCGATGCGGCGCAGTTTGTCGGCTATCGCGGGGATGCAGGCGCGCCGTCCTCCATTCTGCTGGCCCATAACGGCCTGCACATGGAGATCGTGGTTGATCGCAGCCATCCGATCGGCAAGGACGATGCCGCCGGGGTTGCTGATCTGGTTCTTGAGGCGGCCATGACGACGATTATGGATTACGAAGACTCGGTCGCCACGGTGGATGCCGAGGACAAGGTCGTCGCCTATTCCAACTGGCTGGGCCTGAACAAGGGTAACCTGACAGCGTCCTTCGCGAAGGGTGGCAAGACCGTTGAACGCGCGATGGAAGGTGATCGTACCTATACAGCGCCTGATGGCGGTGAGCTCACGCTGCATGGCCGTTCACTGATGCTGGTGCGCAATGTCGGCCATCTGATGACCATCGGCATGGTCACCGACAAGGACGGCAACCCAGCCTATGAGGGAATTCTCGATGGCATGTTCTCGGCTGTGATTGCCATGCATGATTTGCAGGGTAAGGGCCAGTACGCCAACAGCCGCGCGGGTTCGGTCTATATCGTGAAGCCGAAGATGCACGGCCCGGAAGAGGTCGCTTTCTCTGACGAGTTGTTCGGCCGCATCGAGGATGCGTTGGGTCTGGATCGCTATACGATCAAGATGGGAATCATGGATGAGGAACGCCGCACCACGGTGAATCTCAAGGAATGTATCCGGGCCGCCAAGAACCGCGTGTTCTTCATCAACACTGGCTTCCTCGACCGCACGGGCGACGAGATGCACACCTCCATGGAAGCCGGTGCGATGATCCGTAAGGGCGATATGAAGGCCGCGCCGTGGATCCAGTCTTACGAAGACTGGAACGTGGATATCGGGCTGGAATGCGGCCTGCCGGGCCACGCCCAGATCGGCAAGGGCATGTGGGCCATGCCGGATCTGATGGCACTGATGATGGAGCAGAAAGTCGGCCATCCGACCGCGGGTGCGAACACCGCCTGGGTGCCGTCACCGACTGCCGGTACCTTGCATGCGCTGCACTATCACGAGATCGATGTTAGTGCCCGTCAGGACGAGTTGAAGTCCCGCGGTCGTGCCAATATCGACAACATCCTGACCATCCCCGTCACCGATCGTCCGAACTGGCCGGAAGCTGATATTCAGGCCGAACTGGACAACAACGCTCAGGGCATTCTGGGCTACGTCGTGCGCTGGATTGATCAGGGCGTGGGCTGTTCCAAGGTTCCCGACATCAACGATGTCGGATTGATGGAAGATCGCGCGACCCTGCGGATTTCCAGCCAGCACATCGCCAACTGGATGCATCACGGTATTGCGTCTGAAGATCAGGTGATGGAGACCATGAAGCGCATGGCGGGTGTAGTTGATGAACAGAACGCCGGTGATCCGCTCTATCGCCCGATGGCGGCTGACTATGACGGATCGATTGCCTTTCAAGCCGCGTGCGACCTGGTCTTCAAGGGGCTGATCCAGCCGAACGGTTACACCGAGCCGATCCTGCATGCGCGTCGGATCGAGGCGAAGGCCAAGTTCGGTAGTTAGCTCTGGCACTTGCCAATGTATTATATGGAAGGGCGGGTCGTGGACCCGCCCTTTTCTTTTGGGCCTAGCGTTCGGCGGTGTGCACCAGAACCATGCCGAGCCCGGCAAGCAAGCCGAGGCCAATCAGAAACCAACCAAGAGGTACCGCGGTGTCCGTGGCGAGGTTGCTCAGGATAAAGGCGATGATGGCGCCTGTGCCCAGTTGGGCAAAGCCCAGAAAGGATGCGGCTGACCCGGCAATGCGTGGGTCGATGCTGGTTGCGCCAGCAAGGGCATTGGGAAAAATGAAGCCGTTGAAGAAGGCAAAGCCGACAACCGGTGCGACCACTGCGATGATGCTGGTTTCATCCTGAAATACCAGGAGACAGGCAGATGCGATGGTGATGCCAACTGTGCCGGCCCACAATGTGTTGTCGAGCCCGATGCGTTTGACGAGATGGCTCGAAGTATAGGCGCCGGTAACGAACTGGGTCGCGACAATCATCAAGGTCAGGCTGAATCCGAAGGGTGCCAGACCACGTTCACCAATCAGCAATGCCGGGCCCACGGCAAGAAATCCGAAAAACCCGGTCGTGCCGAATGTGAAGGCCAGCGTGTAGCCAATATAGAGGCGCGACTGGAACAGCCGGGCATAGCGCATGAAGATGGTGCCCCAGCTGTCCGGCATGCCGCCGGTTGTCGGGCGGGTTTCATCGAGCCAGATGCGTGCACCCAGCGCCATCAACCCGGCGGTGATGGCAAGAAATCCGAAAATCCAGCGCCAGCCAAAGAAGGTATCGATTGTCCCACCGATGATCGGCCCAACCGCTGGGGCGACCGATTGCAACATCGCAACAAAAGCCATCACCCGCGCGGCTTCGAGGCCTTTATGGGTATCCTGAACGACAGCGCGGGGGGTAACGAGCGCCGCACAACCGCCCGCGCCTTGCAGCACCCGGGCAAGGATCAGCAATTCGATGCTGTTGGCGAGGGCCGCACCGATGCTGGCCAGCCCGTAAATCGCCAGCCCGGCATAGAGCACCGGTTTGCGTCCGAAACGGTCTGACAAAGGCCCGACCACCAGCTGGGAGACCGCAAAGCTCAAAAGGAAAGCTGAGATGATTAGCTGGGCAGTGCTGTAAGGCGTGCCGAACGTCCTGGAGATATCTGGCACGGATTGCGCCGGAATACTCAAGGACAGTGGACTGATCGCGGCAAGCACACCAAGGAAGGCTATCGGGGGAATACGCGATGGCGGAGCATGGTCTGATGGGGTCATGACTGTGCCGCGCTAGTCGTCGAGCCAGTCGGAGAAATACTGACCAGCCCCGCCGTCCAGCTTGTCCGGATCAGCCTGGAAGAGTTCCAGAAGCACACCGTCCGGGGCGGGGCACATGATGTATTTCCAGGCATCGAAATCACGGATGCCGCTGCGGAACGCGATACCCTTGGCGCGCAGTCGGGCTTCGAGACCTTCGAGGTCGTCGGTGCGGATGCCAATATGATGGACCGCGCCGTGTCCTTCGTCACGTGGCGCTTGGTCGTAAAGATGAAGTCGGCCCGAGCCGATCCGCATGAAGACGTTTCGCGCGCCACCAAATTCCCCGTCATAGGCGACTTCGGCACCCAGCATGTCGCACCACCAGGTGATGGTCGCGTCAATGTCGGAGCAAAAAAGATGGGTGTGGTGGAGGTGTTCGGTCATTGGAAACTCGGCGATGGAAGCGATTCAGCCTATCATGCTGCGCGGTGTTAAGTGTTCGATTTCCGACATGACAGATGCGCGACAATCTACATTGTTTCCCGTTCAATCGGGACCATTTCAGTCGAGTGGCGACCGGGAGGAAGATATGAATTTTATTGATCCGAAAATGCGCTACGAGAAGAAATATCTCGAGGTGAATGGTCGCCGTATGGCCTATGTGGATGAAGGCGAAGGGGACCCCATTGTCTTTGTGCACGGGAACGCAACGTCATCTTATATGTGG
The DNA here is from genome assembly GCA_018666195.1 of Alphaproteobacteria bacterium. Classification (GTDB taxonomy): domain Bacteria; phylum Pseudomonadota; class Alphaproteobacteria; order UBA6615; family UBA6615; genus JABJAG01. The sequence goes on along the minus strand of JABJAG010000010.1, from coordinate 12,054 downwards.
CGCAATATCATGCCGCATCTCGAAGGCATGGGTCGTCTGATTGCGCTCGACAATATCGGGCAGGGTGACTCTGACAAGCTGCCGGATAGCGGCCCGGACAGCTACATGATCCCCGAACATCTGATCTATTTCGATGGCGCGCTGGAGGCATTGGAGGTGCGGGAGAATGTGACTCTGATCATGCATGACTGGGGCGGGTCCCTTGGTCTCTCCTGGGCCAATCGTCATCCGGATGCACTCAAAGGTCTGGCCCATTGTGAGATCGTGGTGGCGAACCATGCGAGTTATGACTCCTATCGTGACGGCCATGGTGAGCGGGTTCGCCGCGCCCAGGGCCCCGAAGGCGAAGCGCTGGTGCTCGAGGACAATTTCTTTGTTGAGAATGTCTTCACCGGCGGTGTCATCCGCGAGATCGATGCTGAGACCATGGCCGAAATTCGCCGTCCCTATGAGGCACCGGGTGAAGCCCGCCGTCCGACCTTGTCCTGGGTGCGCCAGATCCCGATTGGCGGCAAACCCGCTGACGTGGCTGAACTCTCCGAACGCCTGTCGTCCTGGATGACGACCATCGACACACCAAAGCTCTTTATCGAGGGCGATCCGGGGCAGATCATCGTTGATCGCGACCTGGACATCATCAACAGCTGGCCGAACCAGTCGCGGATCAAGGTCCGCGGTTTGCATCATCCACAGGAAGATTCGCCCGATGATATCGGACGTGGCCTCGTGGACTGGTACAAGAACATCTCCTGACATTCATCGAAAGCAGTTACATGACCAGTATCAGCCCGCATATGCCCTACGAAAAGGAGTTCGTGGAGGTGCTTGGTCAGCAGATGGCCTATGTTGAACACGGCGAGGGCGACCCGATTGTTTTTCTGCACGGCAATGCCACATCGTCCTATATGTGGCGCAATATCATGCCCCATATGGAAGGCCGGGGACGGCTGATCGCCCTCGACAATATCGGGCAGGGTGATTCGGCACGCCTCCCCAATTCCGGGCCTGGCACTTATACGCTGGCCGAACACCAGACCTATATCGACGGCGCGCTGGACGCGCTGGGCGTGCGCGAAAACGTCACCTTTGTGATGCATGACTGGGGCGGGCCGCTGGGCATGACCTGGGCCCATCGGCACGCGGATGTCATCAAGGGGCTCGCCTATAGCGAAATTTTGGTCTGTGACCATGACAGCTACAGCGACTATCCCGATGCGGTGGGCAATATGCTCAAGCGTCTGCGCACGGATGAGGGTGACGACCTGGTTCTGGTGAACAATTTCTTTGTTGAGAATGTGTTCACCGCCGGTGTGATCCGCGAAATCGATGAGGAGACCATGAACGAGGTTCGTCGTCCTTATGCTGAGCCAGGTGAAAGCCGTCGTGCGACCCTGACCTGGCCACGTCAGATACCGATCGAGGGCCAGCCCGCAGATGTGGCTGAACTGATGGGCGAGTTGTCGGACTGGATGGTCAGCAATGCTGTGCCGAAGCTCTTCATCAATGTTGAACCTGGCCAGATCGTCTTCGAGCGGGATCTCGAGATATTGCGGTCCTGGTCCCACAGCACCGAGGTTTCTGTGACCGGCAAGCACCATCCACAGGAAGATTCACCGCATGAGATCGGCAAGGCTCTTGCTGACTGGTATGCTGGTTTATAAGCGAAGCGAAGAACAACAGAGCCGGGGAGCGACGAACCATGGATTATGAAAAAGTCTGGGATGAAGTCGAGTTCTACTCGAACGACAACAAGACAGCGGCTTACCTGTATCGTCCAAAAGACTGGAAGCCCGGTGATCCGCCGCGGCCTGCAATCTCGGTGCTCCACGGCTATACTGGCATGAAGGATGTCTACGGCATGGATGTTCCCCAGTGGCTCTGGGAAAATGGCTATTTCGTGCTGTCTCATGACTATCCCGGGTTTGGTGTCAGTGAAGGTGAACGCGGCCGTCATCGCCCGCTGGAGCAAGCCCAAAGCGTTTATGATGCGGTCACCTATCTGCAAACCGTCGACGGGGTCGATCCGGAACGGATCGGCTATTACGGATCCAGCTATGGCGGTGCGCATGCGATTTGGTGCGCGGCATTTGATGAGCGCGTGAAGGTTGTCGTCTCCGCGGTCATGGTTGCGGATGGGGAACGCTGGATGGAATCCGTTCGCCGACCCCATGAGTGGCAAGCGTTCAAGGAGAAGGTCGAAGAGGCTGAGCGCAAGCGGGTTCTGACCGGCGAGAAGACGCACATTCCGCTGCCGGAAATCATGCTGACCGACCCGCATACCCAGATGGTGATCGATCAGTTTCATGCGAAAAGCGGTCGTTACAATCCTGAGTATGATCTGGAAAGTGCGATGGCCAATATGCGGTTCAAGCCGGAATGGGTCGCCCACAGAATTTCCCCGCGGCCGGTTCTGATGGTCTATGCGGAGAACGACAATCTGGTGCCGCCGGCAGAACAGTTGTCCTGCTACGAAGCGCTTGGTGAACCCAAGAAGCTGGTGAAGCTGCCAGGGATTCAGCATTACGAATCCTATCAGTTCTGCAACGCCGAAGCGCACGCCATCCAGAAGGCTGAAGCCCTCGATTGGTATGCCAAATATCTCTAATGCGCTGGGCACCAGCCGGGACGATCTGAATGAAAAACCTTTGGTCTGACCGTGACGCACGCGCATTTGTGCGTCGCTATGCCCGTGACGGGATCAACCGCGATCTGGCCTTGCGGGTCTACACCACGCGGTTGCTCGGCGGTGATCCGCGACTGGTGCTGCATGGCGGTGGGAACACGTCGGTCAAAACGACGACAATGGATCTGAACGGCGACTCGGTTGACGTCCTTTGTGTCAAAGGCAGTGGCTGGGACATGGGCGATATCGAGCCTGCGGGATTGCCCGCTGTGCGGCTGGACGCGCTCCGCGAACTCGACGCGCTTGAGGCTTTGAGTGACGAGGATATGGTCAATGCCCAGCGCCGCAATTTGCTGGATTCGAAAGCACCCAATCCTTCCGTGGAAACGCTTCTGCACGCGTTCATGCCGCACAAATTTGTGGACCACACCCACTCAACGGCGGTGTTGGCACTAACCGATCAGCCCGATGGCGCGGCGATCTGCCGGGATGTCTATGGTGATCGGGTGGCCTATGTGCCCTACATCATGCCGGGTTTCGCACTGGCCAAATCCTGCGCCGCTTATCAGCGAAAGAACCCGAATGTCGAAGGCTTGATCCTTCTCAAGCACGGCATATTCACCTTCGGGGAGACGGCTGAAGAAGCCTATGGCCGGATGACTGATCTGGTGAGTCTGGCCGAACGGCGGCTTCGTGAGGGTCGCAAAAGACAGGTGTTTGTACCGGCAATGACCAGGGTCACATCTCCGCCGCGCGTGTCGGCTATCGCATCACGCCTGCGGGGCATGCTGTCGATGGGCGGGCAGGACGACCCCACCCGGTTTGTGATGACCTTCCGCACCAGCGCGGCCATTCGGCGCTTCGTCGATGGCAAGGAACTTTCCAGATATGCCCGGCAGGGCCCCGTGACGCCCGACCACGCTATCCGCATCAAGGCCAGACCTGTGGTGTTAGCGCGACCGGACAAATCCAATCTGGAAGGCTTCTTCAAAGCGGCCGAGCGAGCCATCGAGACCTACAAAATGGACTACGCCGCCTATTTTCTGCGCAACAACACCGATCCGCGTGATCCGAAAACACAGCTCGACCCTGTGCCACGGGTGTTGCTGGTGCCGGGGCTCGGGTTCTTCGCCGTGGGCAATTCGGCCAAGGCAGCCGATGTGGCAGCTGACCTCTATGAAAACAATGTTGACGTCATCACGGCGGCTGAAGGCATCGGGCGGTTTCGGTCCATCACCGATCACGACATGTTCGACATTGAATACTGGTCGCTGGAACAGGCAAAGCTTGGCAGCGGAAAGGAAGCCCCGTTGTCACGGCAGGTCGTGGCGATCACCGGTGCGGGTGGTGCAATCGGTCAGGCGACGGCGCGGGCATTCCACGCTGCCGGCGCGGATGTGGCGCTACTCGATCTGGATGTCCGGCAGGTCGACGGTCTGGCGGCAGAACTGGGCGGGCTGGCGCTGACCTGTGATGTGACCGACGACAAATCGGTTTCACGGGCATTTGCGTCCATCGCCGAACGGTTCGGCGGTCTCGATATCCTGATCTCCAACGCGGGTGCGGCCTGGCAGGGGAGGATCGGGGACGTCGATGACAAGACCCTGCGGGACAGTTTCGAACTCAACTTTTTCGCCCATCAGCGGGTCGCCAAGGCTGCTGTTGCGACTATGCAGGCGCAGGGTACGGGCGGTGTGCTGCTGTTCAACACATCGAAACAGGCCGTGAACCCGGGAAAGAACTTCGGTCCCTATGGATTGCCGAAAGCCGCGACCTTGTTCCTCTCACGCCAATACGCGCTTGATTATGGCGCGGACGGCATTCGCTCCAACGCGGTCAACGCGGACCGTATCCGCAGCGGGTTGCTCACCGATGACATGGTCAAGGCGCGATCTACGGCCCGTGGATTGAGTGAGAAAGACTACATGTCCGGCAATTTGCTCGGCCGAGAGGTGCTTGCAACCGACGTGGCGCAGGCCTTTGTGGATTTGGCAAAATCAGAAAAGACCACGGCGGCAGTGCTGACCGTCGATGGTGGAAACATCGAAGCTGCTTTGCGTTGAGTTCAGGTCTCGCGGTTCTCGACGGCTTTTCGCAGTTTGGCCAGTTTGCTGGCATTGGCTTCGGCCCCGAACATCGCTTCCAGGACAGAAACGCCGCGCTCGGCAGCGTAGGCCGTCTGGTCTGATAAGGTGAGTTGGGCTGCCTTGCGCTGACGAACGGCAGCGGCCAGGAAACGAGATTCTTTTGCCGTCGTCATCATGTCCCAGATGACGGCCCCCATGGGAAACAGCGCGGCAGAACCGGCAAGCGAGGTGTCGGGCTCATGTTCGCCCACTGCGCGCACCACTGCACTGTCAGGGGGCAGAAGGGCCAGTTGCCGGTCATGCTCGGAACTGCTCTCCACATGTCGAAGTTCCAGGCGATGTTGCGGGATATCCTGGCCCAGAAGCTTGCGCGCCACATTCAGGCCAGACGCATCAGCGCTCGCCAGCGTAACTTTTGCCGGGCGTGCATTGCACATCTCTCCCGACAAGGCGGCGGCAAGCGCCCGGGCGTCGGGGCCAGCTCCGAAGATCAGCACTTCCGTTGTCTTGGCGGGTAAGACGCGGTTGGCCGCGTGGACGGCAGCGGCAAGTCGCGGTGCAAGGGCATTCAACGCCCCCGGAACCCTTTGGATCACACCGACCTCGCCGAGCAATTCGCTGGCGGCATCCCGGTATTCGTAAGTGCCGGGCAGTTCGTCGAAGAATGACGCTGCATGGCCGATGACGAATGCCCCGCGGGCGTTGTAGGCGTCGCGCAAAAACTCCAAAATCTGGGCGCGGTCGGCGTCGTTCAATGTTGGCCCCACAGGCAGATTTTCGATATCGCAGGGGCCAACGCCAAGCGCGTCGATACCAATTTCCACCAGAGCGCGGGTATCGGGGTCGGTCAAGGTTTCCGTGATCAGGTAAACCGTTGGTGTTTCCGGTGATGTCGGGAGCGATACCACGACTGAATTCCTTACCGGTTTCATAAAAACTGAATGCCATCATACCATATCCCATGCGGGCATGGGACTGGTGTTCTGACAGCGAGTCCATGATGTAGCCTGCGCAAGGAATTTTGCGGGAGTTGGTGATGAAAAGTGTGCTGTTTCGCGACTATGGCGGGCCGGAGGTTTTGGAGATTGTCGAGGGACCTGTGCCCGAGCCCGGGCCCGGTGAAATTCGTGTTCAGGCTGAGGCCATTGGCGTCGGGGTTCCCGATATGCTGATGCGAAGTGGCAACTACGCCTGGATACCACCTCTGCCGGTTGTCCCAGGCAACGAGTTGGCTGGCACGGTCGCGGCGGTTGGACCGGGTGTTGAGGCACCGGCAGTGGGTCAGCGGGTCTATGTGAATGCGCGCGAGCTCTCGCAGCGCGGTGGTTGCTATGCAGAATATATAATAGTGCCTGCCGCTTCGGTGTTTGCGCTGCCGGACACTCTGAAATCCGAACATGCAGTCGCGCTCGGCAACTACCAACTTGCCTGGCTGTTGCTGAATATCGCCGCCACGCCAGATGCGGGTGATGAAGTGCTTGTTCATGCCGCTGCGGGTGGTGTGGGAAGCGCGCTCGTGCAGATGGCTTGTGCGAAAGGCCTGCATGTTTGTGGGGTCGCCGGTTCGCAGAAAAAGGCGGGTTATGTTTCTGAACTGGGCGCGGAAACTGTCATCGATCGGAGCCGGGACTCGATTTCGGAATGCGTGTTGCAGCGCACCGATGGCGCGGGTGTGAACACCATCTACGATGCTGTGGGCGGTGAGGATTTCGCGAGCAACTTTAAGATACTCGCGCCGCTGGGCACGTTGGTGATGTTTGGGTACATCGCCGGCTGGCCCGATTCGGCAATTCTGGATTCGATGCGCGAACGATTTGGTGCGTCGCTGGGTTTCCGGCTGTTCTCGATCCATGTCCTCGATGACATGCCGGAATTACGCCGCAGGGCGATGGAAGAGGCGATCAAGGTCATGGCTGCCGGGGCTGCCCTTCCGCGTATTCACACACAGATGCCACTCGAAGATGCCGCTGAAGCTCACAGACTTCTGGAATCCGGTGAGGTTATTGGAAAGATCGTACTTGTGCCTTAACCTCGCTTTGCCCGCTGGCTGTGCAATGGTAGTTTGTGGTCCATTCTGTTCGCCTTAAACGAAGCAACAGAAGAATTTGGGGGAGGGGACAGTCTTGAGAACTGGTGGTCAGATTTTGATCGACGCGTTGCGTTTGCACGATGTCGATACGGTTTTTTGTGTGCCTGGTGAAAGCTATCTGGCAGCCTTGGATGCGCTTTACGATGTGCGCGATTCCATTCGTGTGATCACGTGCCGACATGAGAGTGGTGCGACATACGCAGCCGAAGCTTACGGCAAGTTGACCGGCCGCCCGGGCATCGCCTTTGTGACCCGAGGCCCAGGTGCCTGCAATGCCAGTATTGGTGTGCACACTGCGCTGCAGGAATCGTCCCCGATGATCCTGTTTGTGGGGCAGGTGCCGCGCGAATTCAAAGGCCGGGAAGCGTTTCAGGAAGTTGATTTCACTGCGATGTTCTCGCCACTCGCCAAATGGGCGGTGGAAGTTGATGACCCGGCACGTTTGCCGGAAATCACGGCGCGTGCATTTGCCACCGCTGCTGGCGGTCGCCGCGGACCCGTGGTCGTATCCCTGCCGGAAGATATGCTGGTAGAGGAAGTCGATGTCGCCGATGTGGCTGTGGCCAAATATCCGGTTCCCGAGCCTGGCGAAGGCGATCTGGGTCAGCTTCGGGAATTGCTTTCTGGTTCTTCAAAACCGCTGGTGATCTTCGGTGGCGGCGGATGGTCCGCGGACTCCACAGCTGACCTGCAGGCGTTCTGTGAAGCCAATGATTTGCCAGCCATCGCCTCGTTCCGGACCCAGGACATCTTCAACAATGACCACCCGAACTTCATCGGGGAGTTGGGGTACAACACCAATCCGAAACTCGCCCAGCGCGTGAAGGATGCAGATTTGATCCTCGCCATCGGTGCGCGGTTGGGTGAGACCGCGACCATGGCTTATACGCTAATTAAGGCGCCGCGACCGGACCAGAAACTGATTCATGTCTATCCGGATCACTCGGAATTGGGGCGCGTGTTCCAGGCCGATTTGCCGATCGCCACCGATCTTGGGGCGTTTTTGAATAAAGCCCGCCAGCATGTGCAGGTTGATACGACGGCCTGGGCCTCATGGCGGGCGGAGGCGCGTTCGGACTTCGATATCTGGACTGTTCCCGGTGAATATCCGGGGCCGCTCAATCTGTCGGAAGCATTTGTCCAACTACGCGACATCTTGCCGGACGATGCGATCGTGACCACGGATGCAGGCAACTTTGCAGGCTGGACCAGCCGGTTTTTCAGGTTCCGGAAGTACCGCACTTTGCTGGGCCCGGCGAACGGTTCCATGGGCTATGGACTGCCCGCCGCGTTGGCGGCGAAAACGGCGCGGCCGGATCTGCCGGTCGTATGTTATGCGGGTGACGGTGGTATTTTGATGACCGGCAATGAACTTGCGACAGCCGTGCAGCATGATCTGCCGATTGTTCTGATTATCGCGAACAACAGTATGTACGGTACGATTCGCATGCATGAGGAACGTGAGTACCCGGGACGGGTCATCGCGACAGAGCTCAAGAATCCCGATTTTGTGGCCTGGGCCGAAGCCTTTGGTGCGCAGGGAGAGCGGGTGACAACGACCGCGGAATTTGGACCGGCTGTGGAGCGTGCGCTCAGTGCCGGCCGACCAGCGGTGATCGAATTGATTGTCAATCAGGAGCTGATTTCCAGCAACATCACTTTGAGTGAGCTTCAGAAACGCGCGCGCGGCGGTTGAACAGTACGACGATGACGGATTTGAAGAAGCGCGCGCTATTTCTCGACCGCGACGGTGTGGTCAACATCGACAGCGGATACATCTGGCGACCGGAAGATTTCATCTTCAACGAAGGCGTATTCGATGCCTGTCGGATGGCACAGTCGCTCGACTATGTCCTGTTCATTGTGACCAATCAGGCGGGCATCGGGCGCGGGCTTTATTCCGAGAAGGACTTTCACATCCTGACCGACTGGATGCTGGCTCAGTTTGCGGAGAACGACATCGAGATTGCGCGGGTTTACTTTGCACCCACCCATCCTGAGGAGGGTATCGGTGTCTATCGCCGCGAATCCCCGGATCGAAAACCGGGCCCGGGAATGCTGCTCAAGGCCCGCGATGCATTTGATATCGATATGCATCGCTCCGCTATCGTCGGAGACCGGGAAACGGATATTCAGGCTGGTATCAATGGGGGTGTGGGCACGCGCATTCTGGTTGAAGGCGAGGATGATCCGGCTTCAAGTCGTGCCGATAAAGTGGTGCGATCGCTTGCCGAAGCGGTCGCGTGGCTGGCCACCCGCGACGAAGTCTAGGCGTCCGCGCCAGACAGTCGCCAGTCGATCATTTCCAGACGATCCTGACCAAAGAACAACTCGCCATCGACCACGAAGGACGGCACGCTCCATGCCTTGTCAGCCAGCGCGGCATCCGTGTTGGACTGAAGTTCAGCCGCCACAACGTCAGAACCGGAAGCCTCGACCAACGCGGCGCCATCGTGGCCAAGCCCGTCGAGGATTTCTATCACGTCCTCTGGGTCGCCGATGTTGCGTTCATTCACCCAACACCCGCGCATCAGGGCGCGTGTTACGCCAATCGTATCGAGCCCGGCATGACCTGCTGCGATGATGACATGTGATGACAGCAGATAGGGGGCCGGGAAATGCTTCGGTTCCGCATTGATCGGAACCCCGCGCCATGCGGCCCAGCGGGGCAACTCGACCAGGCGATAGGATTGCAGCACTTCTGGACGCTCCCCGAGCGGTCGGCCTGCCCCGGTCTCACCCCATGAACGCCCGACATCCGTCGGCATCAGCGCGATGTCACGTCCGTGCTTGCTGGCGATTTCCACCAGCCCGTCCAGTCCCAAATAGGACCAGGGTGAGATACAGGCGAAGTAGTACTTGATGGGTTTGCTCATTTTCCGGCCTCCACGCATTCGGCGACATAGGTCGGTAGTGCGAAGGCGCCACCGTGCAGGTCCGGATTGTAGTACCGGGTCATCAGATTTGCAGCCGAATAGCGCTCGGCGATGGTGTCGCGGTTGTGTTGGCGCAGCTCGCGATTGTCTGTCGCCCAGCCAAACCCCATAAAACCGCCGGAATATGTGGGGACAGCGGCGATATAGGCATGTGCATCTTCAAAATGCTCTCCCAGTCTGCGCACGGTCGTCGTGAGTTCTCCGCCCTGAATCATGACCACCCCACTCTGGGTGGTCATCACACCACCCGGATTGAGGCGCGCTTTGCAGTTCGCATAGAACGCTGAAGAAAACAGCACTTCACCGGGCCCTGCCGGGTCTGTCGAATCGACAATGATGACATCGAATGTACGGTCTGACTCGGCCATGAACTGCGCTCCATCGGCAATCAGAAGATCGGCCCGCGGATCATCAAAGGCCCCGTTGGAAATGCTTGGCAGGTAGGTCTTGCACAGATCGACCACAGAGCCGTCAATTTCCGCCATGGTCACCCGGTCCACCGGGTGACGCAAAGCTTCGCGCAGCATGCCCCCATCACCGCCGCCGATGATGCAGACTTCCTTCGCGGAGCCATGGGCCAGCATGGGCACATGGGTCAGCATCTCGTGATAGATGAATTCGTCGCGTTCACAGACCTGCATGATGCCGTCCAGCGCCATGACCCGGCCCCAGTCGGATGTCTGGTAAATGACCAGATCCTGCAGGTCGGTTTTCTTGCGATACAGAACCGATTCGATTTTGAGGCCCAACTGAAGCCCGACTCCCAAGGCTTCATCGAACCAACCCCAGTCGTCTGTTTTGCCGTTCAAGCCACCACACCGCGGCGTGTTTCATTCAGGTTTACGCCCCCGGCATTGAACGCAGCCTTCAGGATTGGCAATGCGTTGTGCGGATTGCATGACCCGCACATGAACACATCCAGCGCGGCATAGTCGCGTTCCGGCCATGTGTGAATGGAGATATGGCTTTCGGCGAGGATCAGCACGCCCGACACGCCGCCTGAATCCGTAAACTGATGCAGATGGGCGCTCAGGACAGTGGCACCGGCGGCTTCGGCTGCCTTTCGCAGAGAATCCTCAATATATCCGATATCGGTCAGGTTCTCGGCGTCCCACAAATCGACAAGCAGGTGGCGGCCGGCAAAGGACACACCATTTTCGTGGATGAAGTAGTCGGTGAGGGCGGTCGACTCTAGAACCGCTGTCGCGTTGTTTGCCATCCCATGGGAACTCCTGAAGGCAGTTATCGGGCCAGCGCTTTTTAAGGAATTTTTGCCGCGGCGCAACCAGGAAATGCACACGTCGCAATTGCGTGTCTTTCAGAGTCGAGTAATTCGGGAAAAGGGGTGGGGCGGTGATGGGAGTTTTCCAATCACCGCCCCTGAGGGGAGGCTTGCTTCCTGGGTAAGGGAGCAATGAAGTCTTTGTACGTGGGAATAGCCCGTACCGATGTGACGTCTGTCACAGGGGAGAATTTTTTTTAAAAATCATCCTCGGCCAGGGCCATCACAGAATCACCGCCTTGCATGATGGTTTCCAGATGCATGTTGGCGCGCGGCAGGATGTGGCTGGCATAGAAACCCGCGGTAATCCGCTTGGAATTGAGAAATTCCGGACTTGCGCCTGCGGCATCACCTTTCGCCGTTGCCAATGCAGAACGGGTCATCAACCAGCCCCCCACGACTGTACCGGCGAGATGCAAAAACGCATGTGCACCGGCGAATTTCCGATTCACATCATTATTTGCCGGGTCGAGCATCCATTCAGTCGCGCGCTGGAGTGCCTGGTTGGCGTTCTTTTGCGCAACTACGATGGAGGCAAGTTCGGGATCATCCGAATTCGGCAGCGCGTCGAGTTCTGCAAGCAATTCGTCCATGGCTGCGCCACCGTCACGCAGTAATTTGCGGCCGAGCAGATCGATTGCCTGAATGCCGTTGGTGCCTTCATAGATCGGCGCAATACGTGAATCGCGGAAATACTGCGCTGCGCCGGTTTCCTCGACAAACCCCATGCCACCATGCATCTGGACGCCGGTGGAGGCGATATCAACCCCCAGATCGGTGCACCAGGCCTTGACCACAGGGGTAAGCAAATCCGTCCGGCGTGCATTGTAGCCACGGGTTTCCGAATCTTCGTGGTGCCGGGAGCGATCCAGCGCTGAGTTCGTGTAATAGGCTAGCGCCCGCATGGCTTCGGTCTGGGCGCGCATGGACATCAGCATCCGGCGCACGTCGGGATGTTTGATGATGGTCGCGGATTCCCTGCCGCCATCGACCGTCGCAGATTGCACCCGTTCGCGCGCGTAGGCGACGGCGTGCTG
>JABJAG010000050.1 GCA_018666195.1 Alphaproteobacteria bacterium | reverse complement strand
TGCCGGGGGCTTATTCCATTCCTGCCATCGACGTGGGCGTGGATATCATCTTCACCAACACGGTTCCGAATTCACCGGTGCGTGGCGCAGGACGGCCGTGTGGGATTTATGCCGTAGAACGCATGATTCAGGTGGTTTCGCGTGAGCTGGGTATCGATCCGGCCGAAGTGCGCCGCCGAAATTACGTTCGCGCAGATCAGATGCCCTATGAGACGGGTGCCAAGCTTCGCGGCGGAGCTCCGTGTATCTACGACAGTGGTGACTACGAGGCCTTGCTTGAGAAGGTTCTGGAGCTTTCGGACTACAACAGTTTCAAGGAACGCCAGGCTGCGGCACGGGCTGAAGGCCGGTATCTTGGGATTGGCGTCTCCTCATGCATCGAAGATACAGGCATGGGCCCCTATGAAGGGACCACCGTGCGTGTCGAGTCTTCTGGCAAGGTCGCTGTTCGGACCGGTGCCGCGAGCCAGGGGCAGGGCCATCACACGATGATTGCCATGATCGTGGCGGGAAATCTGGGTGTGAAGCCGGAAGACATCATGTTCGAGTCAGCGGACACAGCGAAGTTTGCGCATGGTGTTGGGACGATCGGAAGTCGTGTGGCAGCGAATGTGGGCCCCTCGGCCCATGATGCCGCGTTTCAGGTTCGAGAGAAGGCTTTGAAACTGGCCGCAGAGGTTCTCGAAGCCTCGGAAGCTGATCTGGATATTGAAGACGGCGTAGTTCGTGTGAATGGCGCGCCTGATCTGTCCATCACGCTGGGCGAACTTGCCATGCAACTGACCCCCATGTCAGCGATGCGGGTGCCTACGGGTTTTGATCCGGTGCTTGAAGCGACGTCATATGACGGATCCAGCGGTTCTCCCATTGCGTGTGGTTCCAATGTGGCCGAAGTGGAGGTTGATCCCGGTACCGGCGAAGTGAAGGTGGTGCGCTATTCGGTTGCTCATGACTGTGGCGTGATGATCAATCCTCTGGTCGTGCACGGTCAGATCGTGGGCGGCGTGGCTCATGGCATCGGCAACGCGTTGTTCGAACGCATGATCTATGACGATCAGGGCCAGCCGCTGACAATGAACTATGGCGAGTACCTGCTTCCGTTGGCCAGCGAGATGCCGCGGGTTGATGTCACACATATGGAAACACCATCGCCGCTCAATTCGCTTGGTGTGAAGGGCGCAGGTGAAGGCGGGACTATCCCGGCTGCTGCCGCGATTGTGGCAGCGATCGAAAATGCGCTGACGGAGTTCTCTGTCGAGATCGACTACTATCCGGTGGATCCGCAGTACCTGACCGAACTGATCGACAAGGGAACGGCGCAGGCGGCGGAGTAACCTGCCGCTTTAGTCACTGTCGTTGTCGAAATTGTCGAGCAGGGCGCGAACGGCGGCACCGATTCCGTCTTCGTGGTCATCGCGGCCTTCGGCTTTGGTGCGCGTCTCATGGGCATGCTCGAAATAGTCGCCAAGCGCCTCAAAGATTTTCCTGCGACGTGGCGTAGCCTTGGCGAGTATCGCCTGGACGTGAAACTGCTCGGCGATTTCTTTCACGGATTCCAGTGACAAGGATTGGGCCTTGACCAGGAATCCCTGAATTTCACCAAGGGCGTGCTCACCCACATCTGAATCTTGTTGATCGTCCATGCTGGTCTCTGAAAATCGTTGGTTCAGGGGCGCTCGATTTCACCATCACCCGACAACATGATGGCAATTGGACGTGTTGGCGTAAAATAGGAAAACACGATCATTGCAATCATGGTCAGTGGCACCGACAAGAACATACCAGCCAGCCCCCAGATGCTGCCCCAGACGGCCAGCGAGATCAGCACAACCAGAGGCGAGATGTTGAGGGATGTTCCCATCAGCCGTGGTTCGACGACGTTTCCGATCACGAACTGGGTGGCGCCTCCGCCAATCAGCACCGCGAGTACCGGGCCAACGGTTGCGAATTGCACCACAGCAAGCAGGGTCGGGAGAAGAATTCCGAGCAGCGAGCCGATGGTTGGAATGTAGTTCAGAAGGAAGATCACAAAACCCCAGAATGCGGCGAAATCGACTCCGACGACCAACAGAATGCCATAGCTGATTGCGCCGGTGGTGACGCTCGCAAGAGTCTTGATCGCCACATAGGATTGAATTTGGGTTTGCATGCGGCTGAGCAGGTCGCGCACGTCCTGACGCTTCTCGGCGTCGGGAAACAGTGCGTTGATTTTTTTCTGAAAGCTACCCTGCTCGATGAGCAGAAACAGCACATAGACGAGGACAATCCCGAGTGAGCCTGCAAAGCCTGCAACGGTTGACGCCAATCCGGAAATCAACGCACGGATATCAATTTCATCGACGATCTTCGCAATGTCCGGGGGTTCCTGGAAACCGGCGAATTGCGAAGCGCTGAGGACAAGTTTTTCGAAATTGGCTTGATAGGCCGGGGCTGCTGCGGCGACCTGAGAGATGTTGTCACTGATTAGTTCGGCAACCAGTGCAATGGCGATCACAACAATGACGACAGCGCCAATCAGCGTGATCCAGCGGGGCAGTGTTTCGCCGACCACCGGGATGCGGGTGAAGAACCGGGCGAGTGCGTTGAGCAGGTACCAAATGACGATGGCGACTGCGATTGGGATCAGCAAATCGCGGCCCTCAATCAGGAAGAAGATCGTCAGTGCCGCGATGAGAGCTGCCCCTGCGAAGGCGCCAATTCGGGCCGGTGCTGTGTCGCTCATTGGTTTCGTTCCCTGCACGATTTCAGACTTTGAGTTTGCACGAACACGCAAATACGCCTTGGCATTTAGCATAGCTGAGCCTGATTTGGCCTGTCAGCGTTGACGCGCCCGATCCGTTGGTGGTTTTCTGCCGGCCGACAGGGTGCGTGTTCCATATGTGGACGGTACCGAACCAGACCTTATTTTGGAGGAAAACTACGTGACAACAGTGTTGGAAGGATCGCGCCTGGAGCGCGTTGAGCGCGAAGATTGCCCGGCAGATTATCTTGAGGCCTATGACGAGGTACTGCGAACCCGGAGCATGGAGAAAATGCCGAACGTGTTCGCGCTGCTCGCTAACAGCCCAGGTGCTCTGGCCTCTGTCTGTCCGGTTGGTGCTCATGTTCGATATGGCACAGACTTTGATGATGTATTGCGCGAACTTGTAATTCTCACGGTCGCGCAGGAACTGCGCTGCACTTACGAGTGGGTACATCATCATGTGGTGGCCAAGAAGATTGGTGCCTCTGAGGACTTGCTGAAGAAAATTGGCACGCCAGCGATTGAAGCGGTGTCCGGTGATGTTGGTCTGGCAACACGATATGCTCGCATGTTGACCCGCAATGAAGAAATTTCCGACGAGATGGTTGCTGCCCTCAAAGCTGCGTTTGGCACGGAGGGCTTCGTCGATATGACGGTAATGATCGGCTACTACGGCATGCTGGCAAGGTTCATCAATACGGTGAAGATCCCGATTGAGCCTGAGTATGAAATTCCGCCATTCGTTGTTTAGTTGTCTGCACCATTGATACGATCCTGATCGGGCGGTACCACTGGTGCCGCCCGTTTCATTGAGGTTTGAAGTCCATGTTGAAATCCACTTATGCGTCCAATGGAATGGTTGTCGCCCCCCATCATCTGGCCGCGGAATCCGGTCTGACCGTATTGCGCGAAGGTGGGAATGCTCTCGAGGCGATGATAGCGGCTGCGGCGTCGATCGCAGTGGTCTATCCGCATATGAACTCGATCGGTGGTGACGGATTTTGGGTTATCTCACCGGCCAATGGAGACCCGATCGCTATTGATGCCTGTGGGGCAGCCGGAACCGGCGCGACCATCGATCGATATCGTGGCGACGGATTGGAAACCGTGCCCTCACGGGGCCCGTTGGCAGCATTGACGGTGGCCGGAACGATTTCCGGCTGGGGTTTGGCGAAAACAGTGGCGGAAAACTGGGGTGGAACCATGCCGCTCGACCGGTTGCTGGCGGATTCGGTCGGCTATGCCCGTGACGGAGTAGCGGTCACTGAAGGTCAGGTGCGCCTCACAACCGAGAAATTGCCGGAGATGGGGCCTGCGACCGGGTTTGCTGAAGTCTACACGCCCAATGGTTTGGTGCCTGTATGTGGTGACGTGTTCCGCCAGCCCCGTCTGGCGGCGACTCTGGAACAGATCGCGCGCGCGGGTACGGAAGATTTTTATCGTGGCGATCTGGCGCGGGCGATTGCGGAAGATTTGAAAGATGTGGGCAGTCCGGTTCACGATGTCGACCTGGCCTCGCATCAGGCGAAGGTGGTGACACCGCTCTCTCTGCGGGTGGGGGATGCGACGGTCTACAATATGCGCCCGCCGACCCAGGGACTGGCCTCGTTGCTGATTTTGGGTGCGTTCGCCAAGATGGAATGCGCGGAAGCTGATGGATTCGACTTCGTACATCTGCTCGTCGAGGCGAGCAAACAAGCCTTTGCCATTCGCGATCAACACATCACCGATGAAGCGTATATGAGTGCGCCGCCGGAATCCTTTTTGACCGATGAGCTTGTGGCGAATCTCGCGGCGGGGATCGATCCGTCAAAGGCGGCGGAATGGAAACGAGGTGGCACGGACAGCGACACGATCTGGATGGGCACGATGGATCGTCACGGCAATGCGGTCAGCTTTATTCAGAGTGTCTATTGGGAGTTTGGTTCGGGTGTTGTGTTGCCGAAAACAGGGATCACCTGGCAGAATCGCGGTGCCAGTTTTGCACTGGATCCTGGCGCACTCAATCCTCTACAGCCGGGGCGCAAGCCGTTCCACACGCTGAACCCGGCGATGGCTCGCCTCGATGATGGACGGGTGATCTCCTATGGGACGATGGGCGGCGAGGGCCAGCCTCAAACCCAGGCGGCGGTATTCAATCGGATCGTGCGGTTTGGCCAGCCAGTGCAAGCTGCTATCACCGCGCCGCGCTGGCTGCTTGGCCGTACATGGGGGAGTGATAGTACAAATTTGAAAATTGAATCTCGTTTCCCCGATACTGTGATCGAGGCCCTGCGCACCGCTGGGCAGGATGTGGAAGTGGTCGAAGGGTTCAGTGATCTGATGGGGCATGCCGGTGCTTTGGTTCGGCGGCCCGATGGGATGATCGAAGCGGGGTTTGATCCACGAAGTGACGGGGCCGCGCGCGGGTTTTGATGTGAGTGCGCAGGAGCTAAAATTTCTGCCCGAACACTTTTCGCGCTCCGATGCCGATGATGATGCCGTGTTCTATGCGCCTGATCGCATGGTCTATCACCTGGACGATCCAGCGCGTTCTGCGTTGCGCACGTTCTATCGTAATGTGCTTCCTGAAAATGCCCGGGTCCTGGATTTGATGTCGAGCTGGGTGTCCCACTTGCCCGACGAAAGCTATACCGCGGTTACGGGGCTGGGTATGAACCGTGCGGAACTGGATGCCAACCCTCAGCTGAGCGCCCGCTTTGTTCAGAATCTCAATTCTGACCCGAAACTTCCTTTTGAGGATGACAGTTTTGAAGCCTGCTTGATTGCGTTGTCAGTTCAGTACCTGACGCAGCCCCTTGAGGTCTTCGCAGAGATCGGGCGCGTGCTCGCGACGGACGGTGTTTGCGTTGTCAGCTTTTCGAACCGCTGTTTTCCGACCAAAGCCGTGGCTATCTGGAGGGCGCTGGATGATTCGGGGCACACAGGCCTTGTGACCACCTATTTTCGACAATCCGGGATGTTTACGGAGCCGGGTTATGACGACCTTTCTCCCGCGCCGGGACGGAGTGATCCGCTTTTCGTTGTGTATGCAAAGGCGTGCTAGCCGCCTGTTGACCCTTGTATGATCATGTCTGCCATACGGTTTCAGGGCGGGGACGAATGGGCCGGGGGTTGATATAAATATATCGGGTGCGGTACCGAGGCCGCGCCGTTAATTTTTCGAAAGGAATGCGAGATGACGCTCGAGCTCTATCATTCGGGTCATTCCACGTGCAGCCAGAAGGTTCGCATCTGTCTGGCCGAAAAAGGTATCGACTGGGTCAGCCACGAGTTGCATTTCGCTACGGGCGATCATCTGACCCCGGATTATCTGAAACTCAATCCGAATGGCGTGGTGCCCACTCTGGTGCATGATGGGGAGCCGGTGATTGAATCATCTGTGATTGTTGAATACCTCGATGAGATTTACCCTGATCGATCACTGACGCCACGCACGGCTTTGGGTCGTGCGCGGTTGCGGGCCTGGATGCGGTACATGGAAGAAGTACCGACACCGGCAGTACGCGTGCCCTCCTTCAATCAGGTTTTTCGTCCGCTGCGCTATGAAAACATGTCCGAGGAGGATTTTCAGGCACGGGTCGAGACTCTCCCTCTGCGCAAGGCATTCTACCGGCGCATGGGGCGCATTGAAGGATTTGGGGAAGCGGAACTCGACAACGCACTGGGTCAAATTCGCCAGACTGCCGAACGGATCAATCAGGCAATTCTGGACCACGGTGGCCCATGGGTGTTGGGCGCAGATTATAGCTTGATCGATGTGACCTTGACGCCGCTCATTCAGCGAATGGCTGATTTGGGTTATGCAAAGCTCTGGCAGGACGATTTGCCGGAGATGACCGGTTGGTTCGCCCGCATTCGGGCGCGACCGTCGTTTGATATTGCCTTTTATCCGGGCACCAATGTCAGTGAAAAGTATCCGCAGTTTTTTGATAGTGGAGAGTCGAAATGAAGATTGAGATGTATCAAGCGCCGCAATCAACCTGCAGTCAGAAGGTGCGAGTGACCTTGGCTGAAAAAGGCCTGCCGGAGATAAACAAGGACTGGATCGAGCACGATGTCGACCTGGCTAAGTTCGAGCAGCTTGAGCCGGACTATCTGAAGATCAATCCCAATGGCGTGGTCCCGACCTTTGTTCATGACGGCACGATCCTGATCGAATCTTCGGCCATTCTGGAATATCTTGAAGAGATTATCCCCAACCCAGCGTTGGCACCGGGTGATGCGGTCGGTCGAGCCCGGATGCGGGCCTGGATGCGCTATGTTGATGAGGTTCCCACGGTTGCTGTGCGGGTGCCGACCTTTGCCAACATGCTGGCGCCCATGCGCTTTGCAAAATCCAATGACGCGGAATTTGCTGCTCATGCGGACCGATTGCCCCTACGCAAGCAGTTCTATCAGCGCATGTCCCAGACCGGTTTTGGCAAATCCGAGCTTGAATATGCCGAGTTTCAGATTCGTCAGACCTGTGAACGGATTGATGCAGCGATCAGGGAAGACGGTGGACCCTGGATCATGGGCGCGCAGTACACCATGGTCGATGCGCAAGTGACGCCGCTGATCGATCGTATGGACGATCTGGGTTATGCGTTCTTATGGGAAGACGATCTGTCGAATATGACGGCCTGGTTCAGGCGCATTCAGGAACGCCCGTCTTATGCGGCAGCGTTCTATCCCGGGGCACGCATTTCTCAGCGCTATCCAGAAGTCTATCGGACCGCCAGTGACCTTAAGGCCGAACGGGGCTTTTAGAGTGGTGGGAAAGGGCCAACACGCTCCTCATATGCCTTGGTTGCCGGATGTTCGATGATCGGTGTGACATCTACGCTCATCCAGGGGTGTAGTGGGAAAGACGAAATCAGCGCGTGGAACTCTTCGAGAGTGTCGGTCTCCCAGACCGAATAGTTTTCTCGTGCGCCGACGATACGCCAGATTTTACGCATTTGACCGGCATTGATGGCCTCGATAGCCCGTTCAGCTTCGGCCTCGCCGAGTTCTTGAACCCGCTTCGGGTCCATATCGCCAGGCAGATCAACTTTGATGTGCACCATGAACTGCATGTGATGTCTCCTCAGATTTAGTGTGGATGATCATGGGTATACGCCAAGCATCCGGCCCCAGAGATACTGCAGCGGCAGTATGATGATGAGGCCCACCGCGAAATAGACAGCGAGCAGGCGCAGACCTTCGCGCATGGGCACGCCGCCAAGTGCCATGGCAATGGCAACCGGTGGGGCTTCGTGCGGGAAGGGATAAACCATCCAGCTGGGAACCTGGGCAAGCAGGACAGATTGCAGGGGCCAGCCCGTCGCTTGTGCAATAGCATCGGAAAATGACGTGACGATAGGTGGGGCAGCAGGGAACGTGGTGACCAGCCCCACAGCAGCACTGATCGCGAAGATTTCGTAGAAGGTAACGATGCCGCCGTCTTTGGTTAGTGGGATATTGGCAAGCAACCATTCTCCGATGGCGCCGCCAAGGCCTGAATCATTGGCAATAGCCCCAACAGCAATCACCCCGGCGACGAATAGCCAGGATCCGTAATTGATGTCCGAGTTCATCGATGAAGCTGGCAGCATTCCGATTTTTGGCGTGATGCAGAGCAGAGCGGCGGCCAGTGCCACCCAGGCAGGTGAAATACCGTGCAATGAATCCGTCATCCAGAACGCTAGCGCTATGAGCATGATGCCCATCAACCGGCGCTCACCGCCGCTCCAGGCAGACAGGGTTGTCTCGGCGTCGCGTGGTTGGGGTTTGGTGCCAAAGAGCAGCGTGACCAGTAAGATCACCACCAGGACGCCCAGCACACCAAGTACCGGGAAGTTGAGGAAGGTGTATCCGAAATAGGTAAAGCCGATTCCGAAAATGCTTTCTGAAGCGCCAACGAAGGCCATGTTCACGACATTGGAAGGCAATATCCCGAATGCGGGAATGGTTGTACCCCAGCCCGCTGCGATGACCAGTCCATGACGGGCCCGGGTGTTTTCCTCGAAACCAAGCTGTGTGGCCAGGGCAACGGCCAATGGGGCCATCAACACGACCCGCCCTGAAGCCGATGGCATGATGAAGCTCAGCAACATGCCTGCAATCGCGAGTCCACCAGCCATGGCCATGTAGCGCCCGGGCAGATGGATCATCATCAGTTGGACCAGGCGTGTAGCGAGGCCGGATCGTTGTGCAGCCAGCGAGAGGATCAGCCCGCCGAAAACCAGCCAGGTGGCGCTGGCATGGAAACCGGAAAAAACGATTTCCGGAGGCGCTATCGCAAACACAACTGAAATCAGGAATAGCAACAACACGGTGATGTGTTGCGGCATGGCGCCGGTTGCCCAGTTTGCAATTGCAAACATGACAACGCCTGCGGCTGGCAAAACACCGGGCGAGTCTGTCCAGAGCGGCGCTGCAAGCAGACCAGCAGATAAAATCGTAATGATGCCGGCCGAGATATGCGACAGGCTTGGGCGCGCGATGCTGGTGGTCGCCATCAAAGATTCCATGGGGCGAGGGAAGATGTGTTGGATTCTAGCAGTCAGGGTGATGATGTGCGAGTGGCTGGCCATTCCCTGCCCGCTCGCCTGCCATTCCAATACGGGTTGTCCGATATTTGCTCGGTTGTGGCCCGTGGTGTACTTCTAAAAGTAGAATTGCGTATGCCGGACTTCGGGGGAGGCCATGGCCGTGACAAATGGAAATGCCGCTGTTTTGTATCGCCAGAGCGGTGCCGTCGGCGTGATCATGATTAACAATCCACCGGTCAATACATTGGCCAAGCAGGTGCGGCTCTCAATTGCGGAGCTGATTAGCCTGACGCAATCCGATCAGGCCATTAAGGCCATCGTGATCAGCGGTGTGGGACGAAACTTCTGTGGTGGCGCGGATATCCGGGAATTCAATACACCTGACCGGCAAGTGCGCCCGATGACGCGACACTTGATGAACATTGTTGAAGACTGTGAGAAACCTATTGTGGCCGCTATTCACGGCCCCACGCTGGGCGGTGGGTTGGAACTCGCTCTTGGCTGTCACTATCGCATCGTTGATGCCGGCGCCCAGTTGGGGTTACCTGAAGTTCATCGGGGTGTGGTTCCCGGTGCGGGTGGAACTCAGCGTTTGCCTCGGCTTGTCGGGTTTCGCAAGGGCCTGGAGATGGTCACCAGCGGAACACCGGTCGATGCTGCGACGGCGCTGGAGATCGGACTGGTTGATAAAGTGGTGGCGGATGTAGATCTGGTCGAAGCCGCGATTGCGTATGCCACAAAATTGATCGAACAGCGGATGCCGGTACGTCGCACCAGCGACATAGACATTGATGTCGACACCGTTGAAGGTGAAGTCACGGTGGCTGGGCTTCGCGCCGCACTCGAAAAGTCTGCTCGCGGTATGCAGGCGCCGTTTCGATGCCTAGAGAGTGTGGCCAATACACTCACGATGTCTTTTGAAGATGGGTGGGCACGCGAGGCAGAAATTAGCGAAGTCGCAGTTGCATCAGATGAATCACGTTCGCTGGTGCACGCGTTCTTCGCAGAGCGCCAAACCTCCAAAATTCCTGATATTCCAGCAGATACCACCAGGCGTGGAATCGAGAAGGTCGCGATTCTTGGGGCCGGAACCATGGGGGGTGGCATTGCGATGGCCTTTGCCAATGCCGGGATGCATGTGACGGTGATCGAATCCTCGCAGGAAAACCTGGGCCGGGGACTGAGCCGGATCGAGGAGAACTATGATGCGACCCGTAAGCGGGGTCGTTTGTCGGATGCGGAGATGGCGGATCGAATATCCTGCATTCATGGCGCCGTCGAAATGTCTGCTGTCGCGGAAGCCGATCTGGTGATCGAAGCGGTATTTGAGGAAATGGACGTCAAGAAAACCGTGTTTGCGGAGCTTGACCGCCTTGCCAAAAGCGGCGCGATCTTGGCGACGAACACTTCAACGCTGGATGTCGACGAAATCGCAGCCGTTACAAAAAGACCCGAGGATGTGCTGGGACTGCATTTCTTCAGCCCGGCAAATGTGATGACTTTGCTTGAGATTGTCCGGGCGGAGAAAACCTCTCCGGATGTCATCGCCACGGTTCTCGATCTTTGTAAGAAGATTGGCAAAACAGGCGTGGTTGTGGGGGTGTGCGATGGCTTTGTTGGCAACCGGATGCTGGCCCCGTATTTTCGACAGGCTGACTTCCTCGTCGAAGAAGGGGCGCTGCCGCAGGACGTAGATCGTGTGATCGAAGAGTTTGGGTTCCGCATGGGCCCGTTCCGGGTTTACGACCTTGCTGGTCTTGATATCAGCTGGGCCATTGAAAAACGTCGCGCGAAAACTCGCCCGACCGAAGAACGTTTCTCGCCATTGCTGGAGCGGATTTGCGCACTGGGCCGCCACGGCCAAAAGACTGGTGCTGGCTGGTATGCCTATGAGGGTGGCCGCAAGGCTATTCCCGACCCGATCATTGAGACGATGCTCGCCGACCGGTCAGCGGAAATGGGGATCAACCGCCGGGATATCTCCGACGAAGAAATTCTGCAGCGTTGTGTTTATTCCCTGATCAATGAGGGTTCCAGAATTCTTGAAGAAGATCTGGCGATTCGCTCCTCTGATGTTGATGTGATCTGGTTGCACGGCTATGGCTTCCCGCGTTGGCGTGGCGGGCCGATGTTCTATGCCGATACAGTTGGGCTGTCGGAAGTCGTCGCGACATTGGACCGTTTCCATGCTGAATGGGGTGATAAATGGGCACCCACAGCTTTGTTGCGTGAGCTGGCTGAAGCCGGTTCTACCTTCAAGGAGTGGGACAAGACGCGCGGCTAGTTTTGTGCCCTAGACCGGTACCGTCGCACCGCCGTCGATCACCAGAGTCTGGCCGGTCATCCAACGGCCGGCATCTGAGGCCAGAAAAACAGCGGCACCGGCGATGTCTTCCGGGTCACCCAGTCGACGTAAAGGTGTGGCGGCGATGCGCGGTTCGGCGAATTCCGGATTCTCCCAAAGTGCGCGCGCGAAATCGGTTTTGACAAGTCCCGGGGCAATGGCGTTGACGCGAATGTTGTCGGGGCCAAGCTCCACCGCGAGGTTCTTCGCAAGCTGAATGTCGGCCGCCTTGGAGATGTTGTAGGCACCGATGACATCGCTGCCGCGCAAGCCTCCAATGGAAGACACGAACACGACAACACCGTCCTTGCG
>JABJAG010000049.1 GCA_018666195.1 Alphaproteobacteria bacterium | reverse complement strand
AGCCGGGGGTGTAAAGTTCTCGATCGCCTCCAAATACATGTCCTTCGGAGAGCACACAGGCAGCCATGTCGACGCGCCGGTGCATTTCGATGCTGACCCGGACGCGCTTTCGGTCGACCAGATGCCACTGGAGGATTTTTATACCGAGGCTGTGTGCCTCGATCTCTCGCATATCGAGCTCAAAAGTCAGATCAGTGTCGAACAACTCGAAGCTGCCGAGAAAGCCGCCGGGATCGAAATCAAACCGCGTGACACGGTCCTGCTCTACATGGCCCATTACGACCGCACCTTTGGCACACCGGAGTTCATGACGGACTTTCCGGGCCTGACCAAGGAATCAGCCGAATGGCTCGGCGCCAAGGGTATCGTGATGTTCGGCGTTGAAGCCGCCAGCCCCGGACGCCCCGGCAAGGACAATTTCGAAGTTCATCTGGTCTGCCGGGATATGGGCTTCACCCATATGGAAGGCTTGGCCAATCTGGACCGGGTGGTCGGCAAAGGCCGCTTCCGCTTTATCGGTTTCCCGCTGAAAATCCGCGGCGGCACCGGCAGTCCAATCCGTCCAGTGGCCGTCCTCGACGAATAGCGTCTAGGCGGCTGTCAGGCCACCATCCACAGCCAGAACCTGGCCCGTTACCGAAACCTGCTCCGCGCCGGCCAGATAACGGACCGCACCGGCAATTTCGGACGGGTCGGGAAAATGGCCCACAGGAATACGTGAAAGCATCCGCGTGCGTGTCTCGGGGTCCTTCAGCATCTCCTGGCGACTTTCGGTCATCACCGTGGTTGGGGCCACTGTGTTCACGCGAATACCCTGTTCAACCCACTCAATGGCCAGCATACGAGTCATCTGAATCAACCCGCCCTTTGTGATCCCATAGACCGAGCGACCGGCGATCCCGGTCAGTCCGTGGGTCGAAGCGATATTGACGATGGAACCGGGCTGATCAACGGCCATGCAATGCGCGGCAAACCGGGCTGACAGAAAGTAGGCCCCCTTGAGATTCACACTCACCAAGCTATCCCAATCATCCCACGTCACATCAACCACAGGCTTGATCAGCGCCAAGGCGGCATTGTTGACGACAACATCAAGCCCACCAAGGCCTTCAATGGCTGCGTTTAAACCCGCGTTGATGCTGTCTTCGGATGTCAGTTCAAGGGTCACCGGAACGGCGTTCACATCAGCCAGTTCCGGCAGCGCCATCACGTCGTCGAGCATCGAAGCATCGCGGTCCGCGAAGGCCACGTCATAACCATTCCGGGCAAACCCAAGCGCAATTTCCTTGCCCAACCCTGTCGATGTGCCTGTAACAAGCGCCTTGCGACGCCCGCCCGAACTCACGCAGACACCCTCAGGTCACCGGCTTCGTCGCGTACCAGGCCAGAATCGGTTGCAGCCGAGGTCACATCCGGATGCCAGTCGACACGTCCGGCCTCAGGTCCACCAATGATAGTCAGCAGTGTGCCCTTGCCTTCGCCCACATGACGAAAACCGCGATAGACACCCTGCGGCACGCTGATCGAATCAAACGGCTCCAGCGTGATCGACTTCTCACCATCATCGGTTGACCAGTAGACCTCCCACGGCCCGATGAGAGGCATGAACACCTCCTCGGTCTCATGGGCATGAAGCGCAGCGCCATTGCCCTTTTCAGCCTGGATCATGCCCAGATTAAAACCTTTGGCTGGCAGCGGAATATTGGGGCGCAGATCAGGGTTGTCGGTGGCCTCAACCACGCCCATGCCAACCAGGTTCACCTTGAAGCGCCGGTGGCCCGGCAGGCGACTATCGACAAAAGCCTCTTCGGACCCATGCAAAGTCGCAAAGCGCGCGACGAACTGCTCCATCTCTGTGACCGAAACATTATTAGTGTCCATCAGAGGTGCTCCCATCTTATGTAATTGAATGGCGTTGGCCGGCTAGGCGGTAACCCGGCTTTCATGCACGGCCAGACCGGCGCGGGCGGCCAACAGAATCGGCGTGTGCAAACCTGCAGCCTGTGCACGATCCACCATGTCACCGATGATGTGATCACCTTCAGTCGGGTTGTTGGCCTGCACATCACGCAGCATGGAAGACGCAAACTTTGAACCCTGAGTCGAGAACATCTTCTCATAAGTCGCGATGACTGCCGGAGACACCGTATGATCCAGTGCTGCGGCTGTATCACGGCACTCAACCAGTGCCGCCGTGAGGAACTCATGTCCCGATGGGGTGGCGAGGATTTCACCAACCGTGGCCCGCGAAATCGTGTTGACCGAAGACATGGCGCACAGCATGGCAAACTTGTCCCACATGGCCTGCATGATGTCGTCACGCAGGTCGATATCGAACTTCATTGAATCATTCAGTGCGGCAAAAGCCTCAACGCGCGGTGTTACGGATTTATCCTTCTCGCCATAAGCGATCCGGTGGAAGTCTCCAAAATGCACGATATCGCCGGTCTCTGCGTCCACCCGTGCGCCGATATAACAGGTTCCGCCCAACACCTTGTCTGCGCCAAAGCGGTCCGACAGCAAATCCAGCTGTTTGATGCCATTGAGCAAGGGCAGCACTGCCGTGCTGTCGCCAACGGCAGGCGCGATCGTCTCCATGACGTCGCCAAGCTGGTAAGCCTTGCAGGCTACGATCACCAGATCATAAGGACCATCGATCTGGTCAGCCGCAACGGTTTTCACCGGCACGGAGGCGTCATCAAAAAAATCGCTGTGAATGACGATCCCACGGGCGTCAATCTGTGCACGCCGCGCCGGGCGCAGCGCAAACGTGACGTCAGCGCCACCTTCAGCCAGACGCCCACCGAAATACCCTCCGACGCCACCGGCGCCGAGAACAAGAATGCGTTGGCTCATAATACTGGTCCTGGTTGGATGTTGGTCCTAGTCGGCGAGGCAGAGGCCATGCTCAGGCTGGAAAGTTAGATAGACCGTCTGATCGGGAACAAGGTTCTCGAAATGATCGATCTGAATACCAATCTCGTGCGGTCCGACCCGAACGCGCCCTTCGAGGAAGCTACCCAGATAGATCGTATCGATCACATTGCCTTCAATCAGGTTACCATGATCGGTACCGGTGGGACGCTCCAGATGCAGCGTGACGTCCTCGGGACGCAAGCTGACATTGATACTGTCACCCGGATTGGCGCCTGCTGCACCAACGGCGCGAAGACGCAATGGTTCTGCTCCTTGCCCCATTGAAACATCAACACTGCAAACCTCACCGTCGCGCGCATCCAGCTTGCCTTCGAGCAGACTGGTCACACCGATGAAGTTGGCGACAAAGGAATTCGCCGGGTTGGCATAAATTTCCTGCGGGTCACCAACCTGCTGGATCACAGCCTTGTCCATCACAACAACGCGGTCACTCATCACCAATGCTTCGGACTGATCATGAGTCACGAAGATCGAAGTAATACCGACCTCCTTCTGCAGACGCACAATTTCATCACGCATCTGCTCACGAAGCTTTGCATCCAGGTTCGACAACGGTTCGTCAAACAGGATCACTTCGGGCTGATAGCAGATGGCGCGTGCCAGCGCGACGCGCTGACGCTGACCGCCAGACAATTTGGTCGCAAAACGATCCGCCAGATGATCAAGGCCCACAAGCTCCAGCGTTGCCATGGTCTTGGACTTGATTTCGTTGCTCGAAGCCCGGCGCACGCGCAGGCCATATGCGACATTGTCAAACACCGTCATATGCGGCCAGACCGCATAGCTCTGGAAGACCATGCCGATATTGCGATGCTCGGGATAAAGGAAAATTTCCTTCT
>JABJAG010000048.1 GCA_018666195.1 Alphaproteobacteria bacterium | reverse complement strand
CGGTCCAGCGTGCATGGAACATTCCGGAGAACGATCAGCCCTTGCCAGTCCCTGAGTAGCGTTCACGGTCAGATCAGATCAATTCAAAATCGGCGCTCGAGGGCGCCGGTTTTTTTGTGCCCAAACCCAACGGCGATCGAGCACATCACGGAACTTCACCGAATTGTGGCTAGTCGTGTGCGCAATACGCACCAAGTCCGCAAGTATGATCAGACACACCCCGCCCCCTACGGCCCGCGTGGCCCGCGTGGCCCGCATCCTTCCCGGCATCGCCGTGACTCTCCTCATCCTGAGCGCATGCGCTTCGGTGAACACCAACGAACGCAATGACCGACGAGGCGATCTCAGCAAATATGACCGCTTCGTACTCGGACAGGTGGGCGGCGACTGACGATCCGGTTGAACCTTCATGCAATGAGCCTAGACTGGCGACCTGTCCAACACCGACCGGAACCGACCGCCATGAAGTTTTATGATTGCGCCACCGCACCCAGCCCGCGACTTGTCCGCATGTTCATCGCCGAAAAAGGCCTGAGCAATTCCATCGAGACGATTGAAGTCGATCTCCGCGAAAAAGAGCAGATGAACGATGCGTTCCGGGCCATCAATCCATTCCTGACGGTGCCCGCTCTGGAAACCGATGACGGGGCGATCTTCCTGACCAGCCAGGGGTGCTGGCGCTATCTGGAGGAAGCCCATCCCGACCCGGCCTTGCTCGGGCGCGATGCCACGGAAAAGGCTCTGGTCGCCGATGCCGTCTGGCGGGCCGAACAGGACGGTTTCCTGGCCGTCGGTGAAGCCCTGCGCAACACCGCAAAAGGCATGAAGGACCGCGCCCTGACAGGACCCCACAACCACGCACAGATCGCGGAACTCGGAGAGCGCGGCAAACGCCGGGTGGGTCACTTCTTCGAATTGCTCGATACCACCATGGCCGAACAGCCGTTCATGGCTGGGGAGAACTTTTCGGCGGCCGACATCATGGCCTTCGTCGCGGTCGAATTCGCTGGATGGCTGAAGCTCTCCATCCCCGAAGACGCGGCCCATGCCCAGCGCTGGTTCAACACCGTAAAGACTCGCCCCAGCGCGTCTGTGTAAGACGCGCGCCGCGCGCGACTGATCAACTCGCTAGCCCGCACCGCGCGCGCGGTCGATCACCCCACGCGCATCAACCGGGCAGGCATTGCCGCGCCAGGCGATATGCCCGTCGGGGAAAATCAGAATGAGCGCGGCTTCGTATCGCTGCACAACCACAGCCTCTTCAAGGTCCAGAAGCTCGAGTGGCAAACCGGCACTACGCGCGGCCGAAATCATCGGGCCAGCGTCGATCTCCGTATTGGTCCGCAACAACGTAAAGCCGTCTGCAAAATGGTCACAAAGGGGCGTGCCATCGGCCAGCCAGACATGCGGCGCCCGATGTCCCGGGCGGGCAGACGGAACATAGGTGCCAGCCTCATCAGGGGTTGCGGAGGACCCGTCATCCGTGACCAGCGGTGAGTTGTCATAGCGCACGCCCAGCGCAATGCCGGGAATCAGCATCTCGCGTTGGACGTGTTCTGTGAGATGGGCTGATAGCCGTGCGCGCTCCGTCGCACCGGCTTCCGTGTCTGCTTCGATCGCCGGGTCCACATCGAAGGTGCCGATGGATTCCGCAAAGCCGCGCGCAAAGGCCAGATTGCGCGCGCCAATCGGGCGGCGATCCGCTTCGTAACTGGCCGTCAGGTCAGCCCCCCCCCATCCCTGCACATCACCAGCAAGTTTCCATGCCAGGTTCACCGCATCATCGACGCCCGTGTTCATGCCCAGACCCCCGGTTGGGGTGAACAGATGCGCCGCATCCCCCACCAGCCAGACACGCTCCCCACCAAAAGATTCAGCCAGTAACTCGTGCCCTGCCGTCCACGGCATCCGCAGCAGAATATTGGCCTCCACCGGCCGGCCCGCCGCCCGCGCGAGCAACGCATGGTCATCGATGTCATCGGGGTCCGTACCGTCGGGAATACGGGTCAACATCACAAACTTGTTCGCACCGTCCACCGTCACCAACAGGGCGCGCAGATCCGCGGCGATCACCCAGTATTGCCAGGCCCGATCAATGGTCAGCCAGTCTTTCTGCCCCGGCACCTCGAACAGGGTTGCGAGCATCTGGCCACCCATCATTTTCCGCACCACGCCTCCGTCACCGAGGTAACGAATGCCGAGCTGGCGGCGCACCACCCCACGCCCGCCATCCGCGCCAACCAGATGTGCGGCCGCGACCTCGTAGGTCGAACCATCTTCAAGATTTCGCACCACACCGACCACACCATCTTCGTCTCTGCGAAAGGACTCCAATGTGTGCCCGAACCGAACCTCGACGCCCGGTCGCGACACGGCGGCTTCCCGCAATATGGCTTCAAGATAGATTTGCGAACACCGATGAGGTGGCTCGGCACAGTCGTAGGCGCTAGTGCCCGCGCGCGCCTCGGCGACAGCGTCCGCGCTCGACGGCATATGCAAACGCGCCAGTTCCCGGCCGGTCAGGCGTGTGACGTAGCAAACATCCGTCGGGTGGTCGCCCGGCAGCGCAGCCTTGCGCAGCGTGGGGCCAATGCCGTGACGACGAAAATGCTCCATGGTTCGCGCATTGATCGCATTGGCCTTCGGGTGCAGCGCGGTCTCCGCGCCTTCGTTCACCAGGACCACGCGCACGCCGAACCGCGCCAGTTCAAGCGCAACCGTCAGGCCCACAGGACCACCGCCGGCGATCAGAATGTCCGTCTCTTCCATGGCCGGAATGTCTAGCGGTTCCCCAACCCGATTGCCATCATCGCCACGCATACGCCGAATGCGGAAAATTCATGCTCGACAGAAGCACAGAATGAACTATTTGATAGGGAACACGCTGATGAAGGACACGATCCATGACCATGCCCGCATACGATAACGAGAACCTGCCCTTTGTTGAGGCCGAGGTGAACTACGTGGTCGACAATGGCATCCGCCCGGTCACCCATATCGCAGAGATGGGTGAATCAAACCGGCGCGACGAGGTTCCCGACAAACGCATCGTGCCGATCTATGACGCCCGTCCGGTCGCCGATCAGCTGACGCTTGATGGCAACGGCTTTGCGTTTCTGAACGAGACGACGGCAGTCACAGACTTTCTCGACAACGCCCAGATCGAAAACGTCTACAACCCGGAAATTGAAAAGCTTGTTGCTGCGGCGACCGGTGCGTCACGGGTACTCGTGTTTGACCACACCCTGCGCGTGGCCGATGAGGACACCCGCACAACCCAGAAGCTGCGTGAGCCGGTTCATGTTGTGCACAACGACTATACGGACCTGTCCGGCCCGCAACGGGTGCGCGACCTTCTTCCCGCCGCGGAAGCCGAAGCGGCGCTGCAGAAACGCTACGTCTTCGTGAATGTCTGGCGTTCGATCAAGGGCACAGTCGAGGAAGTGCCACTGGGCATCTGCGACGCCCAGTCCCTGACCGAGGACGACATGATCCTGATGGACCTCAAATACAAAGACCGGGTCGGCGAGATTCACCGGACCCGCTACAACCCCGATCACCGCTGGGTGTATTTCCCGCAGATGCAGCCTGACGAGGCAATCCTGCTGAAATGCTTTGATTCCAAGACCGACGGACGTGCGCGCTGGACGGCACATTCCGCGTTCATCGATCCAACCAGCCCGGCCGATGCGGCCCCGCGCCAGAGCATCGAGACCCGGACCATTGCCTTCTATGACGACTGAGCATGACCTGCGACTAGGTCTTCGCTGCCGGTTGGTCCTCCAGAATTTCCGACAGGCGCGGTGCGGCAAAATCCATGAACGCGCGTAACTTGGGCGCCACAAACCGGCCCTCGGGATAGACCAGCTGCACAGGCACCGGTTGCAGCGCGTGGTCTGCAAGCACGGGCACCAGGCGGCCTTCCTGCACCGCGTCGGACACCATGTAGGAATACACGCCGGTAATCCCCTGCCCGGCCTCGGCCGCCATGATCGCCGTCGCCGCATCATTGACCTCCAGTCGCGGTTCCACGGCCAGACGCCGGGCGCCCTGTCTGGTGCGGTAACGCCACTCCCGATTCTGCAGCAGGCCCGTGAACGCGATCACCGCGTGGTCGGACAGGGCCGCGGGGGTTTCGGGAACGCCGTGCGCGGCCAGATAGTCCGGGCTGGCGACCAGCATCCGCTGGACCGTGCCAACCCGACGCGCGATCAGCGAGGAATCCGGCAGCTCGGCGATACGCACAGCCAGATCGATGCCCTCATCGACCAGTTCGACCAGACGCTCCGAGAGCACCATGGAGATACGGATTTGGGGATGGGCGGCCAGAAACTCTGCCACGATCGGGGCGAGTACATAGCGTCCGAAAGTCACGGAAGCCGAGATCATCAGGATCCCGGCCACATCGCCCGCCTCGCCCACCAGTTCCTTCTCTGCCGTATCGAGCTCCAGCAACAAATGGCGGGCGGTCTCCACGAACCGCGCACCGGGCTCTGTCAGTCGAACGGCCCGGGTCGTGCGCTGGAACAGCTGCACAGCGAGCCGCGCCTCCAGCGCCGCCACAGCGCGGGTCACCGCTGGCGGCGAAATCACCAATTTGCGCGCGGCCCCAACAAAGCTTCCCGCATCCGCAACAGCCACAAATACCCGCATTTCCTGCAGACGGTCCATTCAGTATTCCGTTTTATGAAATAATATCTTCGTAATTTTGCGTATTATATCACCAAACGGGCGCCGCTATATACATGTCATCCCACCCGTCCCACTGGAGACCGACATGCCCGGCGCACATTTTTCCAAACTCGCATTCACCCCTGGCGTCAAAGCGCTACAGGAAATTGACGGAAGCCGCACGAGCTACGCCCGCATCGAAAGCCAGCCTGACACGCCGATCGAGATCGGCCCGCGCGAGCGCGCGTTCATCCGCGCCCGTGACAGCTTCTACATGGCCAGCGTCAGCGAAACAGACTGGCCCTATGTGCAACATCGCGGTGGGCAGACCGGTTTCCTGCGCGTGCTCGATGAAACCACCATCGGGTTTTCAGACTCCCGCGGGAACCGACAATTCGTCAGCACCGGGAATCTGCTCCACAACGACCGGGTCTCGCTGATCCTGATGGACTATCCGAACCAGGCGCGGCTGAAAATTCTCGGCCATGCCCAGATTATCGAGGATGACAAGCCGGAGATATTGAAGGCGCTCACCAATCCCGGAGACACATCACCAATCACCCGGGGCTTCCTGATTGAGGTAGCGGCCCTCGAGTGGAACTGCCCGAAATACATCACCCCGCGTTTTACCGTCGAGGAGATCAAGAGCCTGGCTCAATCAAACGCGCAGTGATTGTAACCCGGCGGCTGCATGCGTTCGACGAACGCCATCGCGCGCACCACGGTGGCTTCGTCAAGATAGCGTCCAACCGCTTGTAATCCGACCGGCATACCGTCAGCGGACAAGCCCGCACAGACTGCACCAGCCGGCTGTCCGGTCAGGTTGAATGGATAGGTGTAGTAAACCCAGGAGACGAGGTTTCTGTCAGCATGGGTGTCGGGGATGTTCTTTCCTACCTCGAGCGAGGACACGGGCAGAACTGGCGACAGCAGCACATCATATCGTGTGAACAACTCCGTCATGCGGTCGCGCAGGGCATATCGGGAAAACACCTTGGTGTAATAGTCCTGCATATCCTGATCGAGTGCGGGCTCCAGAATATTCGCAACCGCCGGATCGAGCATGTCACGCTTGTTCTCCAGAAAATCACGCAGCTTGATCCCGACCCCGGCGTAGAACTCCGCCGTCCAGAGATCGGCTGGGTCAGCTTCGAACACATCATCCACCTGCTCGACGATGGCACCGGCATCTTCAAACTTGCGCACGGCGGCTTCTACCACGGCGACCACGTCCGCATTCGGGCGAGCGTAACCAAGTGTAGGACTCCAAGCGACCCGCAGACCCTCGACAGATTCGTCACACGCACCCAGCACATCGGGCACTGGCCCGGCGATGCTGAACGGATCCCGCGCGTCATATCCGGCGATCGCCGAAAACAATAACGCTGCATCGCGCACCGAACGCGCCAGCGGCCCAACGTGAGCAAGAGTAGGCGTGGCCGATGTCGGCCAGACAGGCACCCGAGCAAAGCTTCCTTTGATTCCCGCAAGGCCCGTGAACGAAGAAGGTATCCGCACCGACCCCCCGCCATCGGTTCCCAGAGCGAACGGTGTCACCCCGGCCGCCACGGACGCAGCCGCACCAGCGCTTGAACCCCCCGGTGTTTTGTCGGTATCCCATGGATTCCGCGTAATCCCGGTCAGCGGCGAATCCCCGACAGGCTTGCACCCGAATTCGCTGGTGGTTGTCTTGCCGATCACAATGCCGCCGGCGGCACGAGCGCGCTCCACGGCCGGCGCATCCTCTGCTGCAATATTCTCGGCCATGGTCTTCGATCCCAATGCGAACCGAGCGCCACCAACTGCAATGAGGTCCTTCACCGACAACGGAATGCCATGCAAGACGCCGAGCCCATCACCCTGCATCACCGCGTCCTCAGCGGCTTGCGCCGCCGCCATGGCATCCTCGGGCATCAACTCGAAAAAGGCATTCAACTTTGGCTGAACCTCGTCAGCGCGCGCGAGGGCGCGCTGGGTCAGGGCCACCGGGGAGATATCCTTACGCGCCACGCGCAAACGCATCTCAGACGCGCTCATGTAATCGAATTCGTGGGCCATCGAAGTCTCTCTCAGTCTTCAACCATCGCAAACGCCCGAATGGGTGAACCTGACCCACCTTTGAACCGCAGGGGAACACCGAAGAACTCAAACTCACCAAGCCCGATCAGATCTTCCAGGTTCACCAGCCACTCCATATGGCTAATCCCCAGTTCGCGGCAGATACGGTGCTGGGCAAAGAGACTGTCCGATGGCTTGTCGGTTGAAGGGCCCTCAACACCGTGCAGACGCGAACCGCGATCGTACATCCACTGGGTGGCCGCAACGGTGATCCCCGGGTTCGACAGCACCACTTCCCGGTTTGGGTAATGTCGTTTGTGCAGGCCTGAGCAGAGCAGAATGATGTGTCCATCAACCTTCACACCGGATTCAGCCTCGGCCTTCTCCATATCCGCGACATCAATATCCCCGAGATCAGGAATGTGGCGCATATCGAAACACACCGCCTTGCCGAAGAAACGATCGATCGGCATCTCGTCGATAGACGCGCCGTTCGGATCGAAATGGCGTAACGCGTCAACATGCGTACCCACATGGTCGAGGGTACTGATGAAATTGGTCTGGAACGTGATCGGGTCGTCCGGAGTTCCCAAATTCAGGGCCTTGGTGTTCTCATGGGTCATCGCTTTCAGATAGACGGGGCTCTGAAAAAGCTTGTGAGACGGCATATTGTCTTCAATTTCGAGACTCAGATCGATAATGCGGCGTGCCATTGAAATTTTCCCTCCCAAACACATAAATGCAGGACCAACGCTAACATTTCTCCTTTTGGGAAATCGAGTCAGACATCCGCTAACATCCTGGCAGGTACCTCGGATGGACCCCATGCTGAAGTTGCCCAAGGAGACAGGTCATGAAAACCATCGAAGTGTCACAAGCTGAAATGGCAGCGCGAATCGCACGCTTCTCCGAACAGACATCCCAGTCTGCGCACTATGCCGAAGCTCTGGGCATTCCACGTGAAGCCTATGAAATCATGGCTGCGGAGACTCTCTATCTGATGATGGCGCCCGCTTCACAGGGTGGCCCGATGGCGCAGCAGCCAGCCATTCCCGGGGAGCCGGGCGTTAGTGTGATCATCGCGCGCTGCCCGCCCGGCGACAAACCGCTGCTGCACGCCCATCATTATACGGTCGAGAGCTTCATGTGCCTGACCGGCGCGTTCCGCATTCGCTGGGGCAGCGATGGCGGCCAGCAGATTGATCTCGCGCCTCACGACATGATCGCCGTTCCGCCCGGTGTGGACCGGCAGTTCGAGAACATCAGCGATGAAGAAGCCCTCCTGCTGGTGATCATCACCGGCAGCGGCGACGATGATTTTGCCGATATTTCCATGCCGCCCGGCGAAACGGAATTCATGCGCGGGCGCTTCGGTCAGAGTGTCATCGACGGGTACAACAAGGTCGGTGTCGCGTTTCGCAATCCAGACGGGTCCACCAATGGACCGCAGGTGCCAACGCCAATCGAGGTCACCGATGCAGAAATGGCGATGCGCATTGCGCGTATCGACAAACAGCAACCCCTGTCCGCCACCTCCGGCGACTCCATCGGCGTACCGCGCGAAGCGCGCGAGATGGTGGCAGCGAAGAACCTGTACCTGCTGATGGCGCCGGAAAACCAGGGTGGTCCGATGGCACATCACGCCGCGATCGCAGGCCCGGACAATATCAGCGTGCTGATCGCCGAATGTCCGCCGGGCGACAAGCCGCTCTTGCACGCCCATCACCACACGGTCGAAAACTTCATGTGCCTGACCGGTGAATTCCGCATCCGCTGGGGCGAAGGCGGCGAGGAACATATCGATCTGAAACCCTTCGATATGATTTCGGTGCCGCCCGGGGTGGACCGACAGTTCGAAAACATCTCGGATGCAGATGCGCGCCTGCTCGTGGTCATCACCGGCACCTCACGCGAGGACTACAACGATATCTCGATGCCGCCCGAAGTCACGGAGCTCATCCGGTCCCGTTTCGGGCAAGGTGTGATTGACGCCTATGGAGAACGTGGTGTCACATTCCGGGATGAATAGTTCTATCCCCGACAATTGCGCGTATAACTTGGACTGCGTATCCAGCTGCCTTCCAGCTTCGAGCGAGTCTTCATGAAAAACGCAAACAGCGTCAGCGAGAGTATTTGGCAATGGCTGGACATGGCCTGGACGAATGTCGAGGGCCACGCGACCGACCCGACACTTTACAGTCAGGCTGCCATTGTTGTCGGTGCGCTTCTCATCGGCTGGGTGCTCGCGACCTATGTCATCAGCCGTATCAAGATTTTCCGCGAAGAGCCAACCTCCGGAAAGTTACTGGACATGCGCAAGAAGCTGCACGCCATGCACGTGCTGCTGCTGCCCATTGCGTGCGCCGTGGCACTCGGCTTTGCCACACCGTTCACCAAGAGCTTGCTGGGTGAAGCCTGGCTTGTACGTGGCGCGCAAGGCATCGCATTCGTGCTTCTTGCCTACAATATCGCGAACCATTTTCTGACCAGCGTTGCGATGATCCGCATCCTGAAATGGATTGGTGTTCCGATCGCAATCCTGTTCATGATTGGGTGGCTCGATAACGTTGTGGCGCATCTGGACGGCATAGCCATCGAGGTCGGCAATATCCGTCTGACCCTCTACGCCATCATCCGCACCGTCATATTCGGTGTTGTCCTGCTCTGGCTGGCGCGGGTCTCAAACATTACCGGCCAGCGCGTCATTCGCAGTCAGGAGAAGATTGACGCGGGCACCCGTGAGGTCGTTGCCAAACTGTTCGAAATCGCCGTCTTTGTGGTGATCTTCCTGCTTCTGCTCAATGTAATGGGAATAGACCTGACGGCGCTGGCTGTTTTCGGCGGCGCGCTGGGTGTCGGTTTGGGTTTCGGATTGCAGCAGATTGCCTCGAACTTTATTTCCGGCATCATCATTCTGCTCGACCGAACCATCACCATAGGCGACTACATTGAGCTTGAGGACGGGCGAACCGGGACCCTCCGTGAACTCACCATGCGATCTGCCACGCTGGAAACCTACGATGGCAAGGACATCATGGTGCCCAATGAGCGCTTCATCACCACAGCCTTCACCAACTGGACCCACAACAACAAGAAACAGCGCTACTCGCTGCATATCGAGGTGGCGTACAAAACGGATCTTGAGGCCATGTTCGAGGCCATTCGTGAAGTCTGTTCGGCACATCCACAGGTTCTCAGCGGGGAGAGTTACCCCATCGAAGAGCGGCCCGATGCCGAAATAGAAGGCTTCGCCGATTCCGGGATCATGATTTTGGTGGAATTCTGGATGGAGGGCATCGACGATGGCAAGAATCGCGTCGGCGGCGATCTTTACCTTATGATCTGGATGAAGCTGAAAGAACTGGGTGTTGAGATTCCATTCCCGCAACGCGAAATCAAGGTGCTCAACACGACAGGATCAATCGATCCGGACTGAACCGTCCCTCGAATAGCTTAACATTGGCATCCCCGGGCGGTATTTTACTTCAACCCACCGTCCTCGCACTCAAGAGACCCAAACCATGTCGATCTCCCACCTCGAACACTTCCTTGTCGTTGCTCAGGACTATCCGGCAACCGTCCAGTGGTACATCGACAATCTGGGCTTTGAAGAAGGGCCGCACCCCGACTTCGGGGTCGAGGTGACGTGGCTCTATCTGGGCGAGCGCGATATCATTCACATCGTACCCCCGCGCCCGCATGACGAACCCCGGCCAGCGCCGGACCCCAATGCAACGCCCAAGGATATCGCTGAAGGCAGCCGGCCCATTCACCATCTCGCTTTTCGCGCCGCCAACCGCGTTGAGATGACCGACCGTTTCAAGAAGAACGGCGTGACCTATCTGGAGCAGCAGGCCTCCAAAGAAGACCTCTATCAGGTCTTCGTGCGTGACCCGAATGGCATCACCATTGAGCTCAACTTCCCTGCAGAAGAAGCCGCCGATATGGAAGGCCTCGCCAAGCTGGCCCTGCGCCCGGACAACTGGGAAAAAGAAGAGTCCTAAACGCAGCCGCTAGGACAGATTCTCTTGAAAGAATTCGACCAGCGGGCCCAGCAATGCCGGGTCTGACCGATTGGCTTGTTCCACATGTGCGATTGACATGGAACCGCCAGCCTTGCGGTAGTTTTCCACGAAACGCTCTGGCTCATCGAGATCGAGCGGTGATTCCGGATCCCGATAGTCGTGCACCGGATCCGGCAAGCCCTGGAACCAGATCGACGGGCGGATGACCACGTCCTCGCCGCGTTCCAACGCAAGCATCGGGTTGCCTTCTTCCATATTCGCTTCGGTGCCCCAGTAGGAATCATGGCGCTCCTGCAAATCCCCCACCCAGGCGGGCGGGTCACCTGCATCCAGCAACGCCACAACCCGACGATAGCGAGACAAGGGGTTGATCACCGGCCACATCACACCGACACATTTCACGGACGCGTCAACATCCGGCGCCCCATCTTCAAGGGGCAAAACCGTGTAGCGCGGGTCTTCCGGGCGCATCGAAGACAGCATCGCCAGATGGCCACCGCTGGACTGACCGAGCAAACCGACGCGGTCTGCATCGAGCCGCAACTCTTTCGCATGAGTCTTGAGCCAGCGGATCGCATAATTGATATCGGCCAGGGATGTCGGATAGCCTTCATCAGCTTGCCGAAAATCCAGTGCGGCGGACGCCATGCCAGCCGCAGCAAAAACCTCTCCCCGTACGGTGCATTCACCAGGATGTCCCTTACACCAGCATCCACCATGCAAATCCACAATCACTGGATAAGGACCGCCCGTTTCGGGTCGGATCAACCGAACAATCATCGGTTGATCGCCGTGACGAAATATCTCGATGTCTTCGGTGATGAGTGCAGCTAATTGATCGCCAGCCATGGTGTTGTGCTTCCTTGATACATTTCCTGTAACCATACCCGCCAGCAATGCTTACTGGAAAGCATTGCTGCCCCTATACGTGACAGAAATATCTGGGTCATGCGGGGCGAATATTGGGTATTTCCGATGTCACTGATCGTTTTTTCTTAAGACCGAATTAGCACGCCCACACTAGTCTCCGGTCAACACACAACTTGCGATCAAATATCTGTTTCCGCGCCAGGTGCCGGAATTGCATCGGTTACGGAGCGCACCAGATGGCCCTCAACGACCCAT
>JABJAG010000047.1 GCA_018666195.1 Alphaproteobacteria bacterium | reverse complement strand
GCGAGCATCTGAGTGCCCAGCATCGGTGCAACAACGGCCACAACGCCCGCGGCGTCGACCGCGCGTTCAAACGCGTTGATTGCAATTTCCGGGGATGTTGCGGTGTCGGCAACGCTGAACGCAACATCACTGCCAACCAGGGCGAGTTCAGCGCCATTCTTCTGACTGGTCCCTTCAAGAGACAGGAAGCCAGTGATAGGTACGAGGACAGGGACACGCAAAGGTTCTGCCTGTGCGCTAACAGCTGAGACCACAAGAGTACTGGCAGTGACCGCAAAGATACGGCGCAACAAGCTCGACATCGGATACTCCCGATAAATGACCCGAAATGCGTTGGCGGTGGAGCGTCTTCGAAAAGACCGCCGCAACAACTCCCTCCGCCGGCATGACCCGGATCAGGTTGGTGGGTGTTCTCTCAGCCCCATTCCGCTTTGTCAGGCAGGGGCACCCCAGAGTTACGGATAAGAATGACGATGGGAGGTGAAACGATATGAGTCAAGACGATCCATCAGTTCGCCTTCTGACCTTTCAGATAACGTTTCCCGTCAAAGGCTGAGAAATGCTCGCCGAGCAGCGGATGAGCGATTTGGGACGGATCTGGTTCGACTTTCAGGTTACGCTCCGCCACATAGGTCGTGTGCAGCGCATCGTGGACCATCACATGATACCAGGGTGCGTCTTTGGGCGGGCGAGATCGAGCCACCTGCGCATACCATTCGTCGGTCCCGCAATAGACTGGGTCGACGTCAAAGATCGCACCGCGATAGTCGAACAGCGTGTGTCGAACCAGTTGGCCGATAGGAAATTTGGCGGTGGGTAAAGCCATGAAAGAGCTATTTGCCTGACGGCTTCCGCTGGGCATCCCGGTCCACATAGGCGTAGACCGCTTCGGCTGTGGCAACCAGATTACCGTCGCTGTCATGCACTTCGGCGGAGGCGAAATAGATGCGTCGACCTGCACGCACGGTTTTTGCGGTGCAGATGATTGTCGACGTCTTTGCGCGTCCGACAAAATTGGTGGTGAGGGATACCGTGACATTCCCCCGTCGCTTTTCAGGGTCGGGTTCGAAGACCCCGCAGAAACCTGTGGTCGCATCGATCAGGGTCGCTGTGACTCCGCCATGGAGTCCACCTTGCCGGTTCTTGTGGCGTTCGTCCAAATCGACTGCGATTTTCGCAAAACCGTCGCGCCAGTCGACTAGATGGAAGCCAAGGACGCCGTTGAGTCCTTCGGTGAGGTCACGTGCTTCGAAATTGCTCATGGAACAAAAAATACCGGTGATGGGACAAGAGGCGCAGATATGCCCGATCAATCAGCTGGGTGCAATTCCCGTAATTGATCGGGCGCGCTAGAGTGGGATCGAAACTTCCAAGGAGTGTTGGACTTGAATGATGTTGATCAATCTCCCCGGGTCGCCCGTCCTGTCATAGAAGCGTTAGAGGGCTCGCGTATCCGTCAGGTCGCCGAAAGCAATATTGGCCGGGATGATATTATTCCATTGTGGTTCGGTGAACCGGATATTCCAACCCCGGACTATATTAAGCAGGCAGCGCAGGACGCATTGGCTGATGATCATGTGTTCTACTCGCAGAATCGCGGAATACCGCCCCTGCGCGAAACCATAGCGACCTATTCGACTTCATTGATCTGTCGGGCAATTGATGTTGATCGGGTCACAGTCAGCGCCTCCGGGATGGCCGC
Organism: Alphaproteobacteria bacterium; assembly: GCA_018666195.1. GTDB lineage: Bacteria > Pseudomonadota > Alphaproteobacteria > UBA6615 > UBA6615 > JABJAG01. The sequence continues at coordinate 8,987 of JABJAG010000047.1, read as the reverse complement.
GATCATGCTTGTGTCCCAATCGTTGGTAGATGCCGGAGACAATGTTCTGATCATTGGTCCGCTGTGGCCAAATTGCGCCGGGACAGTTGAAGTGATGGGTGGGGAAGCGCGCTCAGTCCCTCTGAAGCCAGATGAAAACGGCGTCTGGCATCTGGACATGAATGATATCGCCGCAGCGTGCGATGAACGAACCCGTGCCATCTACGTGAATTCTCCGGGCAATCCGACCGGTTGGGTGATGGAAAGTGTTCAGCAACGTGAATTGCTGGATTTCGCCCGCGAACGCGGGGTCTATGTGGTGTCTGATGAGGTCTATGTCCGTCTGATCTATGACCGGCCCCGCGCCCCGTCATTTCTGGATATCGCTGCGCCAGAAGATCGCGTGATCGTCGTCAACAGTTTCTCGAAGTCCTGGTCGATGACGGGTTGGCGACTGGGGTGGCTGACGCATCCACCGGAACTTGGGCCAATCTTCTCCAAGCTCAACGAGTTCAATATCGCTTCGCCCACCACGTTCGTGCAGCATGCCGGTGTGGCCGCGATGCGGGATGGCGAGCCGTTCATTGCGGAGATGGTGGAACGTTATCGGCGCAATCGGGATCTTGTGTTTCAGCGTCTGGCGGCTATGCCAAAAGTAACACTCGCGAGGCCGGAGGGCGCGTTTTATGCGTTCTTTGCTGTGGCCGGTATGACTGACAGCGTTGCCTACGCCAAAGAGCTTATCGCTGAGACAGGGGTCGGAATGGCCCCGGGGCGCGCATTCGGAGAATCCGGCGAAGGTTGGATGCGATTGTGTTTTGCAGCCGAGGCCTCGACGCTGTCTATGGCACTGGACAGGCTTGAGCCTGCGCTGTCGTAAGAATTTGAATAGAGGAGTGACCTATGAAAGTTGTGATCACAGGTGGAACGGGAATGCTGGGACGCAGACTCGCGCTTCGAATTCTTGCCAGACCCGAGCTCGAGGGGCCGGATGGAACAGCCCAAAACGTCGAGAAGGTGGTTCTGTTTGATGCATTCGATCCTGTTGAGACGCCGCCTGAAGATCCGCGCGTAGAAATCGTCACGGGTGACATTTGTGATCGGGCAACGGTCGATGAACTGATCGACGGTGCAACCGATTCGGTTTTTCACTTCGCTGCCGTGGTGAGTGGGGGGGCCGAAGCCGACTTTGATCTCGGTTATGCGGTCAATCTTGATGGTGGCCGCAATGTTCTTGAGGCCGCGCGACGCACGGGGCGATGTCCAAAAATAGTGTTCACAAGTTCACTTGCGGTTTATGGCGGCGAGCGTTCCGTGGATGATTCGACCGCGCTGACTCCGCAAACATCGTACGGGACGCAGAAGGCCATCGGAGAGCTTTTGGTCAATGACTACACGCGTAAAGGGTTCGTGGATGGACGGACTTTGCGCCTGCCAACCATCGTGATCCGTCCGGGCAAGCCGAACGCGGCGGCATCGGGCTTTGCCAGTTCGATCCTGCGGGAACCGCTGCAGGGTGATGAGGTTGGCAATCCTGTGACACCTGAATCCCGCATGCTGATTCTCTCACCCAAGCGGGCGGTCCAGGCATTTATCGACATTCACAATGCTGATGGGGCGGCTCTTGGGATGAACCGGGCGCTGATGATGAACGGGATTTCCCCGATGGTGTCGGAAATGCTTGATGGCCTGCGCCGATATGCCGGTGACGCCGTTGCGGACCGGGTGCGTTCGGAACCCGATGCGCTCATTCAGGAAATCGTAGATGGCTGGGCCTGGTTTTCCGACGGTGCTCGTGCCCGGGCTCTGGGCATGGAGCCGGATGCTTCCTTGCAGGAAATCATCGAGACCTTTGTGAACGAAGAACTCGATGGCTCTTTTGTGTCGTGAACTCAGGCATCAAATTCAAGCAGGGATGTGATCGGAATATCGAGATGGTCGCGACCGCCGAGACCATTGAGTTCGATGATGAAGGCTGCTGCCCGGACATCGGCACCCGCCTGACGTAGCAACGTGAGTGCGCCGCCGGCTGTACCTCCAGTTGCGAGCAGATCGTCAAGGATCACCACCTTTTGGCCTTTCTTGATAGCGTCCGACTGCAATTCGATCGTGTCGGTCCCATATTCCAGATCATAGGTGTGAGAGATCGTTTCGCCAGGAAGTTTACCGGTCTTCCGCGCCATGACGAAACCACAGCCCAGTTGCAATGCAAGCGGCGCTGCAACCAGAAAGCCACGGCTTTCGATCCCGACAAGCATATCGGGCTGATGCTGGCGAATGGCGACGGCAAGCAAGTCGACTGTATGACGCCATGCCTGCGCATGCGCGAGCAGGGTCGAGATGTCGTAGAATAGAATGCCGGGCTTGGGAAAATCCGGAATGGTGCGAATGTGATCGGCGATATCCATGATGGGCTCTGTGCTGGATTGTTTCGAGGCGCGCGGATGCTAGCGGGGTGTCTGCGTTGCTACAATGACTGGATGCAAAACACAGATTACAACCTGCGGAATCTTGAATCGTTCGATTCATGCTTTACAGGAATGAATCACCTGTATCATTGTTGCGACATCAACAAATTTTGTGGGAGACGCGCCGGTGGAATCGGGACAAGAGTACGAGACGACGGCCAGTGAGAAAATTCTCTCAGACCTACAGCAGGTTTATCCCAATCTCAGTCCGCAGCTACGGCGCGCTGCACATTTCCTGATTGATCGCCCTGATGAAATCGCTTTCACGTCGATGCGTCAGTTGGCCGATCGGGCCGGGGTGCAGCCCGCGACGATGGTGCGTCTGGCTCAGGCGATCGGGTTCGAGGGCTATGAAGCCCTGCGTGAACCCTTTCGCGAGGCGTTGCGCCAGCAGCCGACAGGATTTGGGCAACGCGCGCGCAAACTGTTGGCTCGTACCGGGCGACGCAGTGGCGGACGGGCACTCTCTCAACTTGCCAATGAGATGGTTGCTGCTGACCGTGAGAACATCTCCCTTAGCCTGGAGGCCATCGGTTCTGATGAACTGGCGGATGCGGCAAAAGCTCTGGCCGGCGCCCGGCGGATCTACCTGGTCGGACAGCGTAGTCTGTTTCCTGCCGCCTTTTACGTGCACTACACCTGTTCGATGTTCCGCGACGATTTGATCCTGCTGGATGGAAGCGGTGGCACCTTTGCTGACGGCCTGCGCGGCATTTCGGAAGAAGACGCAATCCTGGTGTTCTCATTTGAACCTTACTCACGTGGCTCTATTGATGCTGCTCAATACGCCGCTGATCATGGTGCGACGATGGTGGCGATCACTGACAGTCTGGTCTCGCCGCTGGCTGCTCTGACCCAGCACCTGCTGCTTGTCGGGACGGACACTCCGGCGATGTTCCGCTCTGTGGTGCCGGCGATGACGATTTCTCAAGTATTGGTCGCCCAGATTTTGGCACAGGGCGGACAGGAAGCTCTGAGCCGCGTGACCGAGAGCGAAGGTCAACTCGAGTCCTTCGGTGCGTACTGGAGCGAGGCCGACCGGGTGCACACGGAGGCCTTTTTGGCAGAACGCGATGCGGATGAATATGACGACAATAGCGAAACGGCCGCACCGTCCCGAGACCTTGGCAGCACCTGACACCCGTGACCGATCCCGCGCAGCCTGACACCGATCCACGGCCCGATTCCAGAGTTCTGCACCGCCACGCCCATAGCCGGCTGCCCTTCGCGGCGGCGGGTGAAGGACCCTATGTCATCGACAGGGACGGCAAGCGCTATCTGGATGCCTGCGGAGGCGCCGCTGTGTCCTGTCTGGGGCACAGCGATCAGGATGTAATCGCGGCAATCCAGCGCCAGAGTGCGCAGATGCCCTTTGCGCACACCGCTTTTTTCACCAACGAACCCATGGAGGCACTTGCCGACGCCATGGTGGCGGGGGCGCCGGACGGTCTGGATCGGGTGTATTTCACCTCGGGTGGATCAGAGGCTGTGGAAGCCGCGTTGAAGATGGCACGGCAGTATTTCGTCGAAATCGGCGAGCCGGACCGTTCGATCTTCATCGCCCGACGCCAGTCCTATCATGGCAACACGCTGGGCGCATTGTCGGTGGGTGGCAACGAATGGCGACGGGCCCCGTTTCGCGACATCATGGCGGAGTCCCGACATGTGTCACCCTGCTACGCCTATCGCGAACGCCGCGATGGTGAGTCCGATGATGCTTTTGGCACGCGGCTGGCCGCAGAACTTGAGGCCGAGATTCAGGCTGCGGGACCGGAGCGGGTCATTGGCTTCGTCGCCGAGACCGTGGTCGGTGCCACATCAGGTGGTGTGGAGCCAGTCGACGGCCATTTTCGCAAGATACGCGCGGTCTGTGATCGTCACGGGGTACTGCTGATCCTCGATGAAATCATGTGCGGTCTGGGCCGGACAGGCACGCTTTATGCCTTCGAGCAGGATGGCGTCGTGCCGGATATCGTGACCGTGGCCAAGGGCCTGGCGGCAGGCTATCAGCCAATAGGCGCGGTGCTGATGGCAGAGAAAATCTTCCGGGCTTTTTATGACGGCACGGGGTTCTTCCAGCACGGCCACACATTTATTGGCCATGCGACGGCCTGCGCGGCGGGCCTCGTGGTTCAGCAAAAACTGCAGTCGCCGGAGACTCAGTCCCGGGTGCGTGCGCTTGGGGAGTTGCTGGACGCGGGCCTGCAGGACCGGTTTGGAAACCATCCTCATGTGGGTGACATGCGCGGGCGCACGTTTTTCCGGGGGATCGAGCTGGTCGAGGACCGGTCCACAAAACAACCATTTGATCCGGGTTTCAAACTGCATGCGCGGATCAAGTCCGAAGCCATGGTGCGCGGCCTGATGTGTTACCCGGGTGGCGGTACGATTGACGGCGAGAGCGGAGATCACATCCTGCTTGCCCCGCCATTTGTTCTGTCCGATGACGAAATCAGCATGGTCGTCGACCGGCTGGGCGATGCAGTGGATGCCGCAATTGCGGGTATTCTGGTCTGAAGTTGACCGGCGCCTCATCAAAAAGTATTAGAAATCCCCGCTTCCTGAATTTCAACTGTTGCAGTTGGTCCGATGGGGTTTCAGCTAAAAGCTGAAATACCAGTCCCTGGCATACTCATAAGCTGCCGGAACTGGAAATGGCTCCATTCGGCCAAAACAAATCATGTTCTAGGGAAGAGGAGATATCCATTGTCAAACTATCGTAACTCCATTCTTTCGGTCGCTGCCGCCGCAGCAATCGGATTTGGTGGTCTGTCGCTGCATGCGACGGATGCCAGCGCACAGCAGCGCGATATCCTGATTGGCGGTGGTTCGGTTACCGGCGTTTACTATCAGGTGGCCCTGCAGACCTGTCAGCTGGTCAACAAGCATTCCGAAGGCAAATACAACTGTGTTGGACGTCCGGCGCTGGGTTCGGTCTTCAACATCAACGCCGTGAACCGCGGATTGCTCGATTTTGGCGTCGCACAGTCGGATCGTAACTGGCAGGCCGCCAATGGCTCCGCGGACTGGGACGGCAAGGCCGTCGGCAAACTGCGCAGTGTGTTCTCGGCGCATCCGGAAGCTGTGCTTCTGGTGACCCGTGTCGACTCTGGCATCAAGTCGGTTGGTGACCTCAAGGGCAAGACCGTGAATATCGGTAACCCGGGTTCGGGCCAGCGGGGCAACTCGATGGACTTCTTGCCGCTGTATGGCATTGATCCGGACAAGGACATCAAGGCTGAAGGCCTGCAGCAGGGTGAGGCGTCCCGCGCCCTCGTCGACAAGAAGGTTGATGCGTTCGTCTACACGGTCGGCATGCCGAGCGCGGCGATTGAAGAGCCTGCCAATTCGACCAAGATCGACATTCTCGACATCAACTCTGACGCGGTGAAGAAATTCATCTCCGACAAGCCTTACTACGTGCTCGCCAAATATCCGGCGGGCATCGTCAAGGATGTGGGTGAATTCGAGACCTATGCGGTGAAGGCCACAGTCGTGACCAGTGCCGATGTCGAGGATCAGGTGGTTTACGACTACACCAAGCTGGTCTTTGAGAACCTGGATGAACTGAAGAAGACCCATGCGGCCTTCCGTATTCTGGAGCCGAAAGACATGCTCGGTGGTCTGTCCGCCCCGCTCCATCCGGGTGCGGTGAAGTACTACAAAGAACGCGGCTGGATGTAAGCCAGTTCCAATATCGAGCGGCACTTTCGGGTGCCGCCCTTTATGTTTGTACGAAGTGAATCCGGGGGGATGGGATGAGTACGGAAAACACCACGGCTGACGACACAGCTCCCGAAGAAGAACGCGACTTTGTCGCGGAGTCTGAAAGCGGACCCCGGAGCCCCAATAGTCGGATCGCGGTTGCCGTGATAACCGGTCTGTGTGTGGCCTGGTCCCTGTTTCAGCTCTACATCGCCGAGTTTCCTGTTGAATCCCGTTTTGCGCGGTCCTGGCATCTGGGCTTTGCGCTGGCGCTCGTGTTCCTCGCATTCCCTGCCTATGACTATCGCAGCCCGCCACTCTGGACCCGGATTGTGCATGGGCTGTTGCCGTTTCTGCGGCCAAAGCGATCCAATCGCGAATTCATCCCTGTCATCGATATGGTGCTTGCAATTGTTGCGGCAGGTTCATCGCTCTTCTTTGTGGTTTATCAGAAGGAACTGCAGGCCATGGGCGGCCTCGGCGACACCCGCGAGGTCATCGTCGGTACGATCCTGATCGTTCTGCTTCTGGAAGCTGCGCGGCGGGCGCTCGGAATTGCGTTGAGCGCAATCTGCATCATTTTCATTTGCTACGCGTTTATCGGTAGCGAGCCCTGGATGCCGGATATCCTGCGGTACCGGGGGACGACCTACGAATTCTTCATTTTCGAGATGTATCTGACGGACACCAGCATCTTCGGTGTGCCGCTGGGAGTCTCCACGAGCTTTGTGTTCCTCTTTGTCCTGTTCGGCTCTTTGCTCGACCGGGCCGGAGCCGGAAAGTACTTCATCGACGTTGCCTTCTCCGGTCTGGGCCACAAAATCGGTGGTCCGGCGAAGGCTGCGGTTGTGGCCTCTGGTCTGTCGGGTCTGGTTTCGGGATCGTCGATCGCCAATGTGGTGACGACAGGTACCTTTACCATTCCGCTGATGAAGAAAGTTGGCTTGCCGGCGTACAAGGCTGGTGCAGTCGAGGTTGCGGCCTCCACCAATGGCCAGCTGATGCCGCCGATCATGGGTGCGGCTGCCTTTATCATGGCTGACATCATCGGTATTCCGTATCTGGATGTGGTGCGCGCGGCTTTGTTCCCCGCGATCATTTCCTATCTGGCTCTGTTTTATGTGGTGCATCTGGAAGCACTGAAACTCAATCTTCGTCCTTTGTCGAAGAGCGAGTTGCCGCCGATGCTCAAGACGTTGGTCAATGGCAGCCATTATCTGATCCCTCTAGGGGTTTTGATCTGGTTCCTTGTTATCGAAAAACGTTCCCCGATCTTCTCGGCGCTAACGGCGATTGAGGCATTGGCTGTTCTGATGATCATCCAGCGCCCAATCATTGCCTATCTCGCGCTGGGTGCGCACAAAAAGGCTGGCAGTCTGGATCCTGATGCGCAGCTGGGGCCGATTCTCGGTGCAGCGTTCCTCGATGGGTTGCTGGACATCTGGCAGGGCCTGATCGCGGGCGCACGCAGCATGATGAGCGTGGGCGTCGCGACGGCTGCAGCCGGTATTATCGTTGGTGTCGTCAGCACCACCGGTCTGACCGGGCGCTTCGTGAACCTGATCGGAACAGTCTCGGGCGGCAATGTGTCCGTTATGCTAGTCCTGACTGCCGTGACAAGCCTGATCCTGGGGATGGGTTTGCCAACAACGGCAAATTACATCCTGATGGCGACGCTGACAGCGCCGGTGATTGTCACACTGGGTGGTGATGCCGGGCTGGTCTTTCCGATCATCGCGGCGCATCTGTTCGTCTTCTACTTCGGCATTCTGGCGGATGACACGCCGCCGGTCGGCTTGGCGGCTTATGCCGCTGCTGCAATCTCCGGTGCCGATCCGATCAAAACCGGTATACAGGGGTTCACCTATGATTTGCGGACGGCCATTCTGCCTTTCGTCTTCCTGTTCAACACTGAATTGCTGATGATCTCGGGCGTTGCCGCCAATGGTGACATTATCTGGCTCAACGACCCAATAGGGATTGTCTGGGTGTTTGTTGTCGCACTCATCGCGATGTTCGCGTTTGCAGCATTCATGCAGGGCTACTTCGCGGACAAGTGTAACTGGGCGGAACGCATATTCCTGCTCGCGATCGCTATCGGCATGTTCCGGCCAGCCCTGATCACTGATCAGGTCGGTTTGGAACGCGAGATCATTCAGGGGATCGGGCTCACGCTCTGGGTACTGATGTATCTCTATCAGAAACGTCGCAAGAAGAACCGGGACGGCGGTAGCGGTGTTGTCTCGGCTGCGACTTAGGAGGACTGGCCTATGTACAAGAGCATCCTTCTTCCCATCGACCTTGAGGATCCGGCGTCGATGGCACATGCGCTCACCACGGCGGTGGAGTACGCGCAGGCATTTGGTGCAAAGCTGCAGGTCATGACGGTGGTGCCGGATTTCGGCATGAGCGTCGTCGGTTCATTCTTTCCCGATGACTTTGCCGACAAGGCAATCGCGGAAACGAACACCCGGCTGCATAGCTTTGTATCGCAGAATGTGCCCGAGAGTGTCGACGTGCGGCATGTGGTCAGCCACGGGCGAATTTATGAAGAGATCATCTCCCAGGCCAACGAACTCAACGCGGATCTGATTGTGATGACAGCCCATAATCCTGATGTCAGCGACTACCTTCTGGGGTCGAATGCGGCACGGGTGGCGCGCCACGCAAAACAGTCGGTCCTGATCGTTCGATAAGCCCTTCAACGGGTTTGCAAAGCCGCGCCCGGCGTTGTATGAACCGCGCCGTCGGGAAGTAGCTCAGCCTGGTAGAGCACTACGTTCGGGACGTAGGGGCCGGAGGTTCAAATCCTCTCTTCCCGACCAGATTTTTCCT
>JABJAG010000046.1 GCA_018666195.1 Alphaproteobacteria bacterium | reverse complement strand
TGGAAAGACGTGATGTGGGCGATTTCCACCCGGATGGACCCCGCTCGAGACATCACCCTGATCGAGGACACACCGATCGACTATCTGGACTTCGCATCGCCGGTTTCGAGCCTCGGCAGCAAAGCCGGGCTGGATGCCACCAACAAGATTGAACCCGAGACAACCCGTGAATGGGGTCGTCAAATAGACATGGATCAAGATGTCGTCGATAAAGTTTCGGCAATGTGGGACGATCTGGGCCTGCCCGGGTCGGGCAAACCAATCTGGAAATAGAGCCACCGCATTCGGTGCACTCTCAATTGGGGGAAAATACCATGGAAGCAATTGTCGCCGTCGCACCCATCAACACGATGCTCATCTCTGCTCTTTTGGTTATCATGAAGCTCGTTCTGGGAATTAGTGTCACCAAGTACCGTGCGCAGCACAACATTCTTTGGGGCGATAATAATGACGATCGGATGGCTCGTCGCATTCGCGCTCATGCCAACCATTCCGAATGGGTCCCCGCGACCTTGATCATTCTGGGACTGATTGAGATGGTCGGCGTCTCCCCTATCATTATTGGCGTTCTTGGAGCTTCGGTTATTATCGGCCGTTGTCTCCACGCACTGGGTCTGGCCGGCAATGCCGAGGCGTTCAACCGCGCCACCGGCATCGCCATCAACTGGGGTGTACTTGCTCTTTGCTCGTTGATTGCCATTGTTGAATTTTTTGCACCCGGTACGTTTTAACCCTTAAGCAGGACGCGCGGCAGCGCGATCAACATCATGTCCGAAACCATGTCCGCGGATGACCGCGATCGTCTCTCCGCGCTAGTTGCCAATGCCACCAAGCGCGGGGCGGACGCGGCCGATGCCGTTCTCATTCGATCAACATCGCTGTCCCATGCGCAACGTCTGGGCGAAATTGAAAAACTCGAGCGTCAGGAGAGCTTCGATCTTGGTCTGCGGGTGTTCAAGGGCAAGAAACAGGCGATTGTTTCGTCGACAGATTTTTCCGTCACGGCACTGGATGAACTCGTAGGTCGGGCACTCGACATGGCTTCCACGGTTCCTGACGATCCCTGGGGTGGACTTGCCAACCCGGATCAGCTGGCGACAGAAATCCCTGACCTCGACATGGTCGATTCGGATGAGCCTGCCAGTGAAGTTCTGATCGAAATGGCACGCACATGCGAAGACGCCGCGCGGGCTGTCACAGGCATCACAAACTCCGACGGCGCTGAAGCGAGCTGGAGCCACAGCCACATCACGCTTGCAGCCAGCAACGGTTTTGCCGGCAACTATGCCCGCACCGATTGTGGTGTCGGGGTCTCAGTCATCGCTGGTGAAGGCACAGAGATGGAGGCCGAATACGATTTCGCCCATGCCGTTTACCGGTCTGATCTGGAAGATGCCGCAGCTGTCGGCACCCGCGCGGGTGAACGCACCGTGGCACGCCTGGGCGCACGCCGGATGGCAACATCACAGGTTCCTGTAGTGTTTGATCCGCGCGTAGCTGGCGGGTTGCTCGGGCATCTCTCCGGTGCCATCACAGGCCCCTCGATCACCCGCGGCACCAGTTTTCTGAAAGACAGTCTGGGAAAGCAAATTTTTTCCAGGGGCATTCGGGTCATCGATGATCCGCACCGGCCACGCGGCATGCGCTCGAAACCATTTGATGCCGAAGGTGTCGCGAACGAAAAACGTGCCCTTGTCGAAGACGGCACTCTGACCACGTGGTTGCTCGACCTGTCTTCGGCGCGCCAGCTCGATATGCAATCCACCGGTCATGCCGGACGCGGAACCTCCGGCCCGCCCTCACCCGGACCGACGAACCTGTATCTTGAGCCGGGTACGGTTTCACGAGAAGCCCTGCTTGCCGACACCGGAACAGGGTTTTACATCACGTCCCTCATGGGCATGGGCGTCAACGGCGTAACCGGCGATTACTCTCGCGGTGCATCCGGCTTCTGGATTGAGAATGGCGAGATCGCGTTTCCGGTGACGGAAATGACCATCGCGGGCAACCTGAAAGACATGTTCCTATCACTCACGCCCGCCGATGATCTGGAATTCCGCTACGGCACCAACAGCCCAACCGTCCGAATCGAAGGCCTGACAGTGGCTGGCGGCGGCTGAGCCCTGGCACGCTCCGCCTGGTAAAACACCACTAAGGCAACAGCGGAACCGGCTGATCCTCGGGTGGATCAACATCAAACGCATTGGCGGTACAACAGGTCATCACAAACTGACCGGTTGCCGCGACCAGCGCGACGAGATCGTTCTCCCCCATCACTGCTTCAGCAGCTGCGTAGGTTGCATCGCTGAGTTTGCGCGTACTCAGCAGCTCACTCGCCACGACAAAGCACATACGTTCGCGTTCATCGCTGAGCTCTGGGGTCTGGCGCGCATTGATTGCGTCAATGATCTCGCGGTCGAGACCAATTTTTAAACCATTGCGGGACTGCGCAAACCACGGATAGCGCGCATCCCAGTGCCGGGACACGACCAGCAGGACGATTTGCCGCTCGCGGCCGCTCAGCGGCCCGGCACCCAGGCAGTTCCGCATATCCTGAGACTTCTGAAACAGATCGGGAATACGAATATAGGCGTAAAACGGGCCGCCCAGCGGGTCCCCCGCCTCTTTGGCCGCGTCGTAGGCGCTGGCCTGTTCCGCGTTCATGTCGTCACGCGCAATGATATCGATGCGAGTCATATCCCTACCTCTGTCTGTTGTCTGTCACGTTAACCGTCGACGCAGACGAACGGGCTAACCGTCCTTTCGCGCGACCATCCACATATTATCACTCAGGAAGAAACGATCGAGCGCATTGAAGCTGACAACCGTGAAACCGGCATCCTCAACCATCGCCCGAAGGCTTTCCGGGGTGAAATGGTTTACATGGCCGGGAAAGCGGAACCCGCACCAGCGCGAACCCATCACCCGCCGGTTGATGCTGGCAAAATTCGGCACCTTGATGATGGTCACACCGCCGGGCTGCAACACCCGGGATGCCTGTTCGAGCAGCTTCACTGGCTGATGCTCATGCTCCAGGAAAGAACGCATCAGAACACCGCTCGCCTTGCCGGTTGGAAAGCTTTCCAACCCTTCAAGAGCCGGTGCATTGATGATGCGTCCGTTCCGCTTGGCCAGACGTTCTTCGCCTGCCTTCGCCAGAGCGTCGGAAATTTCGATTCCGCAACATTCATAATGTTCGGGCAGGACCAGAAGCCGGTCTGCATCGCCGCAGCCGACATCGATCACCACACCCGGCGCCACCCATTTCTTGATCCGGTTGGCGAGCTTGTCCGGCTTCTTCACGGCCGCGCGATAGAATTTGCGCCAGGCACGTGAAATCGCATGAGAGACCGGGTACTCCTTCTTCATCCGCTTCGAGCGGTCACCATGGTTGCGCTCCCACGCAAAAGCGACGGCAAGATCAGCATAATCAGGCGGATTTTCCAGATAGACGAACTCGCAACTGCCACATTCGCGCAGCACCCAGTGCTGCCACGAATATTCAAGCGCGGGTACACCGGCATTGTCGGTGCCGCAATTGGGGCAGGTTCGGTGCAGCAGGGATCCGGTCGGTTCGGACTCCAAATCCCCGGCTGGCGCGGGTTCCACGTTGGCCATAAGAAAGCTGTATCACCCTTGGCGCGCGTTGAACAACCACCTCTCGCGCCTGAACAAGCGACATTCCATCGCGCATGTTAAACTTGCGTTGGCGACGGCGCCTGTGGCTCCATCCCGCCGCTACCAATGGAGGCATTCCGGCCCGCGACATGCAGGATTCGGCGAAAGACAGCACATCCCATCTGATGGGCCGACTCTGGCGAGACTGGATCCGCCAGCATCGCCGGCGCGTGGTCGGTGCGGTGAGTCTGATGCTTCTGGTTGCGGCCTCATCTGCCGCGTACCCGAAGGTCATCGAGACCTCGTTCAATATGCTCGAAAACAAGGACCCAACGGTCATCTGGTTGATGCCGCTTATTGTCCTGGCGGTGACCTTCACAAAAGGTATGGCCTCGTTCGGGCAAAGCGTTCTCAGCCAGTCGATTGCACTACGGGTAATCAACGCGCTGCAAAAAGCCATGTTCGCGCATTTGATGCGAGCTGATCTTCAGGCCCACCACCTCACGTCAACGGGCAAGCTGATCTCGCGCTTTACCAATGACGTCAATCTGATGCGTGATGCCCTGTCGCGCACCCTGACCGCCATGGCGCGCGATTTCATGACTGCGGCCGCGCTGATCGGGATGATGTTCTATCTCGACTGGCTGCTGACCATTATTGTCATCGTGACCCTGCCGGCCGCGGCGATCCCGATCGCGCGCATTGGACGGCGACTGCGGCGTGCCTCGTCAAACGCACAGACCGGCATGGGCGAGCTGACCTCAAATCTTGAACAGGCTTTCTCCGGCATTCGACTGGTGAAGTCATACCGGATGGAACCCTACGAGCAGGACCGCGCCAACGATCTGTTCGACCGAATCTACTATCTGGTCATGAAAACCGTACGTGGTCGGGCCCGGACCTACCCGATCCTGGAAACCATTGGCGGGTTCGCCGTTGCCGCCGTGCTCGCCTATGGCGGTTGGCGGATCATCTGGGGCACAGGAACCCTGGGCGAATTTGTCGGCTTTCTCACAGCCGTGATCCTCGCCTATCAGCCCATTCGCAGCCTCGGCAATCTGAACGCCGCGCTTCAGGAAGGCCTTGCCGCTGTAAAGCGCACCTTTGACCTGCTTGACGAGGACCCGGAGATATTTGATGCCCCCGGTGCGAAAGCACTTGCGCTCACGGGTGGTGAGGTTTCCTTTGAAAACCTGTCCTTTGCTTACGAAGAGGGCAAAACCGCACTGGAGGACGTGACCTTCACAGTCGAAGCCGGACGCAACATCGCGCTGGTCGGCCCGAGCGGTGCCGGGAAATCAACCGTGATGAACATGCTGCTTCGGTTCTACGATGCGGACAGCGGTACCGTGAAAGTCGATGGACAGGACATCCGCAATGTCACGGTCGCGAGCCTACGCGACAGCGTGGCGCTGGTCAGTCAGGACGTGACCCTGTTCAACGATACCGTCGCTGCAAACATCCGTTTCGGGCGCCCGGATGCCAGCGATGCGGACGTCATCTCGGCCGCAAAATCCGCTGCCGCCCACGAATTCGTATCCGCGTTGCCGGAAGGCTACGAGACCATTGTCGGCGATCGTGGTCTGAAGCTGTCTGGTGGCGAACGTCAGCGCATCGCCATTGCACGCGCCATGCTCAAGGACGCGCGGATATTGTTGCTCGACGAAGCAACCAGTGCGCTGGATGCCGAATCCGAACAGATCGTACAGGCCGCTCTCGAACGCCTGACACAGGGCCGCACAACTCTGGTCATCGCCCATCGCCTCGCCACCGTAATGAATGCCGATGGCATTCTGGTGATGGATGGAGGCAAAGTGGTCGAGACTGGCACCCATGACGTGCTGCTCCAGCAGGATGGCCTCTATGCAAGGCTCAGTCGCCTGCAATTCCGCGCCACAGCGATCGACGCCCCGGACCCTGACCCGGACAACAGCGACGACGGAACAGCTGGCGCGCGCGCGCAGGCATGAACGTAAACGCCACCACAATGGCCTCTCGCAAATCAACCTTCGCTGCCAGGCTATATCGCACGCTGACGACGGCCGGCCTGCCGCTGGTTGAACTGCTGCTTCAGCAACGCACCATGCGCGGCAAGGAAGAATCGGCGCGGGTCGACGAACGACGCGGTGTGCCCTCCATCGAACGGCCGCGTGGACCGCTGGTCTGGATTCACGCCGCGAGCATCGGGGAAGCACAATCGGTACTCGTGCTCATCGAGCGCATCCTGCGGACATCACCGGACCTCAACATTCTGATGACCACCGGAACAGTGACCTCGGCACAGATGATGGGACAGCGCCTGCCCGGGCGCGCCATTCATCAATATGTGCCCGTTGACCGGATCGGCTGGGTGCGCAGTTTTCTCGACTACTGGAAGCCAGGCGCAGCGCTCTGGGTGGAATCCGAACTCTGGCCAAATCTGGTTCTCGAATCAAAACGCCGCGGAATCCCATAGGCTCTGATCAATGCCCGCATGTCGGAACGCTCGCACAAAAGCTGGGGCCGCGCGCCGGCACTCGCGCATGAATTGTTGTCGGCCTTCGATACAATCCTCGCGCAGGATGACGACATCGCCAAGAGATTACGCGATCTGGGCGCTCCCCATGTGTCTGTGACAGGCAACCTTAAACTGGCTGCCGAACCCTTGCCCGCAACCGCAGGCGAACTCATCACCCTGCAGGATGCCATCGGGGACCGCCCGGTCTGGCTCGCCGCCAGCACCCATCGCACCGAAGAAGATATCATCGGCGAGGTGCACAACACCCTCAAAGATCGTTTTCCGGGCCTCCTGACGCTTCTGGCCCCGCGGCACCCACAACGCGGCGACGAGATCGAACAAAGCCTCACACGCATCGGTCTGGCCGTGACGCGCCGTTCGCGCGGAGATGCGATCACGGCTGAGACAGATATTCATCTGGTTGATGCGACAGGCCTTCTCGGACAGCTCTATCGTGTCAGCCCGCTGGCATTCGTGGGGGGGTCGCTCATTCCTCATGGTGGCCAGAACATGCTGGAAGCCGCCCAGTTGGGCTGCGCCGTTCTGCATGGTCCGCATGTCGATAATTTTCGTTCCATCACAGCCAGCCTCGCCGCAGCCGGAGCCAGTCGCGAGGTGGCAGATCGTGCTGCATTAACCCGTTGCGTTGCCGATTTGCTCGGCAATCCGAACCAATTGCAGGAGATGGCAACCAATGCCGAAGCTGCTGCTGCGCGCAATCGCGAGGTGCTGGAGACGACCATGCAGCGCCTGCAACCTCTGATCGCCAAAGCCGTCGCGAGCAACTCATGAAGGCGCCGGAATTCTGGTATGAGAAAGATGGTTCGTTGGCCGCATCACTGCTGGCGCCGGCGGCCGCGATCTATGATCTGGCCAGTCGCCTCACGCGTGCGGGCACGGAACCACAGACATGCAATGCCAAGGTCATTTGCGTCGGCAACCTGGTTGCCGGTGGTGCGGGAAAAACACCGGTCTCACTCGCGCTTGCCGTACTGCTACCCGAGGCAGAAACAGCTTTCCTGACCCGCGGTTATGGCGGCCGTGAACCCGGCCCGTTGCGCGTTGATGCCGACACACATTCTTCACGTGACGTGGGCGATGAAGCCCTGTTGCTGGCCCGTGCAGCCCCCACATGGGTTTCGCGAAACCGCCTGAACGGCGCAGGCGCTGCATCCAAGTCCGGCGCCAGAATCATCATCATGGATGACGGGTTTCAAAATCCATCGCTCAACAAGGACATCTCCCTTGTCGTGGTCGATGGCGCTACCGGCTTCGGCAATGGTCGCGTCATGCCCGCCGGGCCGCTGCGCGAAACCATTCCACATGGTCTGGCGCGCGCTGATGCAGTCGTGATTGTCGGTGATGACACAGCAGGCACCGCAGCCCGGATCGCAGATCAGGCGCCTGTTTTCATGGCGCGGCTTGTTCCCGACCTCGTGGCGCAACCGCTGGCCGGCCGTCGTGTGCTGGCATTTGCCGGAATCGGACGACCACAGAAATTCTTCGAGACGCTACGCGATATGGGTTGCGAGATTGTAGGCACCCGTGAGTTCGCCGATCATCAGCCTTATACGCCCGAGCAGATCATGAAAATTTGCGAAGACGCTGCCGCGCTGGATGCGGCTCCGGTTACGACGGAAAAGGACCTTGTGCGATTGCCCGCCGAGGCCCGCGCCATGGTGACGAGTGTACCT
>JABJAG010000045.1 GCA_018666195.1 Alphaproteobacteria bacterium | reverse complement strand
TCACTGCCATAACCCATACCCCACCGATCTTTTCGCAAACGATAGGCCAGCTCGATCCCGGACAATTCGTGCCCGAATTCGGCCAGCCCACACATGCCGATGACATCCTCGGAGGTACGTTCAACAACAGCCCAGATCGAGTAACTCTTGCGTTCCTGCCGGCTGATGTTCGTGATGATGAAATCTTCGGTTGGTTTACGTGAACCGTGCGGCCCGTTGAGGCTGTAACGCATCACGTCGGGATCACCGAAGAATGCGAAAGCGGCTTCCTCGTCCCGAAGTTCAAAAGGACGTAGCATGAGACGTTGCGTGATGATCGGTTGCATGACAGTCAGTGAAACAGGTTTGATGGGGTGAATGTAGCGGAGCTTGTGACAAATGAAACGTGTCGACGGAAAGATTGCCTTGGTGACGGGTGCTGCTTCGGGCATCGGACGGGCAAGCGCGATCATGCTGGCCGCGCAAGGCGCACTGGTCGCTGTCACAGATATCAATGCGCAGGGCGCTGCAGCTGTGGCAACGCAGATTGGTGGTGAAACGATCGCGATCCCCCATGACGTCACGGACGAACAGGCATGGTGCTCTGCGCTCGAGCAAGCCGTGAGCGAACTCGGTGGACTGCATGTACTGGTCAACTGCGCAGGAACAGCGATCACCGGGTCTGTAGAAGATACATCGCTGGAAGACTGGCGATCGCTGCATGCGCTCGATCTGGACAGTGTGTTTCTTGGTTGCAAACACGCAATCCGGCATATCGCAGCGGCCGGTGGCGGCTCGATTATCAATATTTCATCGATTTCCGGAATCATCGCTGGCCACAATCTGGCGGCTTACAATTCGGCTAAGGCGGCCGTACGGCATCTTACAAAATCAGTGGCGCTCCATTGCGCGCGGGAAAAGAACAATGTGCGTTGCAACTCCGTACATCCGGCGTTTGTGGACACGCCGATCCTCGACAATTTGTTCCGTGACGGAGATCGGGGCGCAGCGATTGAGAAGCTCGCCCGGCAGATTCCTTTGGGCGTGGTGGGAACGCCCGATGATGTCGCCCACGCTGTGGTCTATCTGGCCTCTGAGGAATCCCGTTTCATGACCGGATCAGAGCTGATTCTCGATGGCGGTGTTTCGGCCATGTAAGTGTCTTTGCTTGCCCCGTTGGGTGCCGACCTACAGAATACGGGCTGCGCTTTTAGGGGAATGTGACCATGGCAACCAAACATCATCTGACATCCAAGCCTGAGAATTTGCGCTGGGGAGCATTTTCTTCGGAGTTTGAAGCTGTTCTTGAGGTCGAATCCGGTGACCAGGTCACCATCGAGACGATTTCCGGCGGACCTGAGCAAATCCCTGATGGAGCGGTCGGCAATCTGCTTCCCGACCACGAAGCCTTCATTGCCACCAACAAACCGATCTTGCCAGGTCACATCATGACCGGCCCGGTTGCAGTGAAAGGCGCCGAACCGGGGGATGTTCTTGAAGTTCGTATCATCGATGTGAAACTGCGTCAGGATTGGGCCTGGAACATGATGATGCCGCTGAAAGGTGCCTTGCCAGAGGACTTCCCAACCCGACGGGTCATCAACATTCCCCTGGATCGCGACCGGATGATGGCCACCCCGCCCTGGGGTGTAGAGCTTCCCTGTGACCCGTTCTTTGGTGTGATGGGTGTGTCCCCGCCTCCGGAATGGGGACCGATCACGTCGATCGTCCCGCAGCCTCATGGCGGCAATCTCGACATCAAGGAACTGGGCGCCGGCGCAACCTTGTACCTGCCAGTGTTTGTCCCGGGTGCGAATTTCCAAACCGGCGATGGTCACGCACTTCAGGGTGATGGCGAGAGCTGCCTGTCCGCTGCCGAAACCGCATTGATTGGCACTTTTGAATTTCATGTTCGAAAGGATTTGTCCCATTCGATGCCGCGTGCGGAAACGGACACGCACTACATCACCATCGGAATCGATCAGGATCTGGATGATGCGGCCAAACAAGGCCTGCGAGAAATGATCAAATTGATTTGCGAACGCACCAATCTCTCGCGGGAGGACGCCTATTCACTGTGCAGTCTGGCCGCGGATGTGCGGGTGTCGCAGCTGGTGAATATCAACAAGGGGTGCCATGTGATGCTGCCGAAAGCAGCTCTTCACGGTGCTGGCGACGCTCAGGGCAAAGGCCTCTAGGCGCTTACTCGCGATCTTCATAGTCTGTGAGTTCATCAAGCGCGGGCTTCACTTCGTCCATAAACAATTTGAGGTTGGCAATCACGCTTTCCTTGGGCTGTTGGGCATAGTGGTAGATCAGAATGACGTATTCAGCCGGCAGGTGTTTCCACTGGGCGACGAACTGATCGCGAACTTCGCTGACTGATCCCGGGACAAACAATCCAGTGGTCACCATGGGGTCGACAAGGTCTTCAAGCGGGGTTTCCGGGGTGACGCTGATCTGTTCACGAAACGCCAGCGGCAGGAAGTTTTCATAGAAATGCTTGAAGATCATGCCGTCATAGTCTGCGACGGCCTGACGGGCATCCGCCATTGTATCTGCGATACGGGGCATCCGGACGATGGCCTGATTTTGACCCAAAGCGAATGAATGTCCTGCTTTTGCGGCAGCTTCTACATAGGCCGGCCCATAGTTTGCAACTTTATCCGCATGCGAAAAATACGCCGGGATGAAGCCGTGTTTGCCCGCGTATTCGACGGTTTCCTGGCTGGCATTTGAGGCGATGAACACAGGTGGATGCGGGTCTGTGTAGGGTGCTGGTACCACGCTGATACGCCGTATTTCGCCATCCGGTCCAATTTCCCCATGGGCGCCGAGCTTTTCCGTCCACGGTGCCATGAACCAGTCTTTCATACCGGTGTCATGAGGATAGGGAATCTGCCAGCGCGGGGAATTGTGTTCGATACTCTCCTGAGTCCAGGCTTTGACGACGATATCAACGGACTCTTCGAAAATTTCGCGGTTGAGCAGATCGTCATCGCTGCCATCGGATTTGGTCGCCCGTGTACCGAGATGTTGCCCGATCACGTCGGTCCAGCGCGATTGGAAGCCGCGTGAGAAACCCACAAAACACCGTCCCTCGGTCAGATGATCGAGCATCGCTGTTTCTTCGGCGACACGAATCGGGTTGTGGGTGGTCATCACATAACCAAGTTGCCCGACACGAATGTTGTTTGTTCGCGCACCCCAGAACGCATTCATCACCCCCGGGCTCGGGCTCACCTCATAACCTTCAGAATGAAAGTGATGCTCGATGGCGGTGACACCCCACAGGCCCAGCCTGTCGGCTTCCTCGACGATGTCACACCAGCCGCGCAGTGTTTTCTGGAAAAGCGCTGCATTTCGGCCAATTGGACGCATTTCCATGCGCTCGGCCTCTGAGGCCGCTGGCATAACGGGGTACATTTGAACGATGACTTTGACCATTGCAGGCACCTGATCCTTCCGGCAGTCGATGGACAGTTATGAACAACGGTAAACCCGTTGTCATCAAGGTGCCGGAGTACCGCAATTCTTTATTGTTGATTAATGGCTTGAGAGTACTCAATGGGGTTGGAGTTTGCTGACCACGGTGATGCATGTCGACACGCGTTATAGGATTTGCCGACAAGGAACTGCGTCGCGACCGGCGACGTGCCGTTGCGATAGATGCGGTTTTGGACACGCAGGATGTGAAAATCCTCGACATCGGACTGTCGGGCTTTGGTGCTAGGGGTGCGTATCAGCGCCATGACCGCACCCCGTGGCCCCATGTGGACCAGCGCGCAGAACTCGACTTTCAGGATTACAAAGGCCGAAAGGTCGAAGTGCTTGTGACCATCTCTTATGTGGATGTCGAAACCGGACGTTTTGGCGGCAACTTCATTGAGCTAACAGGAAACGCGTTCGACGTGATCCAGGATCTCATGCTGCATCGCGACCTTCGGATCGTCACCAGATAGATTCACGCTGCGTGTCGTTCCAACGACGGCCTAATAAAACAGCAACGCCCGGGTTTCGATGCTTTCCCGCGGGATTGCGTCTGCTGCTGCGGTTGGGTCTTCGAACGCCGTGTGTACCGAGAACTGCGCCCGCCCGTCGGTTGCGGAGTCGAAGGTCTTGATGAGCAGCGCTTCATTTGCCTGCATCTGCGAAAAATAGAACCAGCGGTGATTGTTGTTCTGAAGCACCTGCTGAACTTCCCCGATCCTGTCTTTGGAATGTCGTTCAACCGTAATCAGATCGTCGTCAGACACGCTGCGCGCATCGCATAAGGCCAGTGGAGCGGTTTGAATCGGCTTACCATTTGAACTGCGCCAGACATTGATGATCGCGAACCGGCGCGACAGCAGGTCCTCCGCCTCATCCGGTGAAAACAGATCCCGAACCCGTTTTGCGGCAGAATCTGCTGTGTAGTCGTTGTGAATGACACCAGCCGGCTCGCGCACCACTTTCTCTTCACGCATGGATCGAGAATCGGCGCGTCGGGTGTGATCGAACACATGGACTTTTGTCGCACCGGTCAGGTTCGTCAGAAGATCGACCATTTCGGCTTCGTAAATCGATGAAATCTGCGTGTCGTCGAAAAAATTGGTCACCGCAGTATTCTGATCAACGAGCTCAAATCCCTGCTGGTCCAGATCGAAGGATTCCGTGGCCTGGCGTCCGTTCAGAATCGAAACCTCGAAATCATTGTATCGACCCGCCCATTTCGAATTGTCCTGCCCGGCTTCCGAGGGAATGTAGATCAGTCGCTTCTCTTCGGTATGCGCCAGATACTTGACGTTCGCCTGAACTTTTTGAATGTCAGCTTGTGGGTTGGCCATACCGTATCTCTCATTTGGTTCGGTTCGAGAACAATATCGTTCTCAATTTGTGTTTCGGCAATGTCCTGCCAGATGATCCGCTGCTTTTTCTAAAGAGGGTTCGTGCTATCAGAGGGCATGAACAAGTTTAGACCACTCTTGAACACGATAGCTGTTGGTTTTCTGGCTGCAAATTTTCTGGCTCTGCAGGATGTTTCTGCATCTGCCCAGGGTGCCTCGGCACAGTCAGCATCAGCAAATCCATCACGGATTCTGACAATCGGTCGGGTATCGGGGAACCCGCGCAAACATGCGGGCCGCCTTCTGGCACTTGGCCAGTTCATCGTGGCACGGCATGAAGGGTTTGATAACGTTGAGGTGGTCCTGAAGCCTCACCCTGATGAGATGGTCGCAGCGGCGCTGCGTGGTGAAATTGATTTGATTTCCGAAACGGTTTTTACGGCACTTCAGTTGGAAAAAACTGGAAAGATGGAGATGGCCCTCCTGGAGTGGAAGGATGGTGTTCGCGCTTACCATTCCCAGATACTGGTTCGCGCGGACAGCGATGTACGTTCCTTGCAGGATTTGCGCGGCAAACGGATTGCTTTTGAAGATCCCGGTTCCACGTCAGGCTTCTTCCTTCCCTATGTCGAGATCATGAATGCGGGAGTCGATATGATTCCCGAGGCCGCTGGAAAAACGGTTCCCGGCAAAGTCAGTTACAGTTTTGGCGGTGCCGAAATCAATGTGGTGGGGGCGTTGATCAGAGGTCGCGTGGACGCAGCCGTCATCAGCAATCTGGATATGCATGATGATGAGGTTGTTCCCGACAAATTCGTCTCAGCTATACGTGTCCTGCATGCAACACGCGAAGTGCCTCGTTCCATGATGTTGATGCGTGCCTCGATTAAACCCGCAGACAGAACGCAACTGGAAAAGTTGCTGTTATCGCTGCACGAAACCGACCCGGGACGGGCTATTTTGCGGCGGTATTTCAAGGTAAGGAAGTTCGATCCAATCGATCGCGATGCACAAATGAAGATCGATAGTGTGCGCAGGTTCTTTCACGAACGACATTCGCGGTAACGACTGTTTCGACAATGCAAATTCGAACCAAATATCTGTTGCTTCTGGTGGCGCTTGCCACAACGCTGACTGCCGCCATTTCGATATATCAATTCTCGGCGACAAGCCGTCTGACGAGTGAGTTTCAGCACCGCAGTCTGGAACGACTGGAATCCTCACTGACCGACGCCGCGATCGCCAACGCGGTCTCCTTGAGTTCCTTGACGACTGACAGCCTGCTGGAGCCCTTGTTCTTTCAGGATATAGATGGAGTCGGGAACATCGTTCAGCCGCTGCTTGCACGCGATGAAGTGGTGCAGGCGACGGTGTTTGATCGCAACGGAGAGGTTTTCCACACGGGATCAGACAGGCTTGAAGAATTTGGTGATCCCGCACCGCCTGAAGTGGTCGAGATATTGGCAGCAGATGCGCCGAGGGTCTCGGTAAATGACAATATGACGATCCGAATAGTCTCCCCGATCGTCGAGGATGGATATGTCTTTGGCGTGCTTGATGTGCTGATTGATACGACTTTCGTGGAGCAGGAAATAGCGGTTATGCAGTCGGAGCTGGTTGAGGCTTCAGAGCAGGAAATGCGCCAACAGATACTTCAATTGGTTGTCGTGTCGCTGTTTGTGTTGCTGGTCGCTGGCGCCATCGCAACCGTTCTGGCCGGTCGATTGAGCGCCCCTATTCTACAATTGGCCGAACGGGCAAAACGGATTTCGCTTGGCGATTTCAGCATCGATATCGGAAGTAAACGCTCTGATGAGTTGGGTGACCTCGCCAACGCATTTGATGATATGTCCCGAGCCCTCAGTGAGACGATGATCTCACGAAGCGAGCTTCAAATATCCTTGGAGGTTCAAACTCGTGAACTTCGCGAGGCACACGAAAACCTGCTGGTCGTTGAATCGGATCGTCGTGAAGTGCTGAATGAAATCGGTGATGATCTTCGCGAACCGATCAAGAACCTCGAAAGCGATGCCGAACACGCGTTGCGCAATCATGATTCAGCAATAGAACTGCGTCATTCCATGGGGCAGTTGCTTCTTCGTATTCGTGATGTCGGCCGTTTGTTGGAAGACATGCGTTTTGCCAGCCGGTCGGATCAACCGCGCAAGGCGGCACGTCGGCATACGAATTAGTCAGGCGACATCGCTGACCAGGCCCTCTGCCTCGATATGCCCATTGGCGAGCAATTCCTCGCGTGCCCGGCGCTTCCAGTCAGCCCGCATCATGAAACCGGGGGTTGCACGGCAATGGGTCTCTGCCCATCCGATCAATTCCTCATCACTCAATGAAAGATCGAGAACCGCGCCGTGAGGCGCGGGCACATACCAGACGGATTCGACTGCCAGTTCCACCACATTGCCCTCCGGATCCGGGAAATAGATCGAGAATGAGTTGCCGTGGCATGTTTTGCGGAGCGGACCAACATCGGGATGGGATTCGAGTTCAGCCTCCATCCGGCGCAGTTCATCGAGGGTCATGATCCGCAGGCTGAGTTGGTTCACGCTGGATGATGCGTCCATGTCGCGACCCGACACCAGAATCACCTGATGATGTTCGTTCGGGTCGCGGCTGAGATAGGTGTATTCACGTGCTGGCTCTGCACCGATCGCAGGCATGATGCCACGATCCGTCACGGCATAGCCCAGCACCTTGTCATAGAACGTAATCATTGCGTCCATATCTGCGACCTTGAACCCGCAATGGGCCTGGGCAATTTGCGGTGGTGCCCCCGCTTCGGGGTGAACCGGGCAAAGGGTTCGCTCGGGATAAGGGCGCGGAAAGTCAGGCTGTGCGTTGCCGGTCTCTTCCCCCTCCTCCGTCAGTCGCCGTTCAGCAATAAACAAAGCCCGCTTTTCAGTCTGCCAGGCATCACGGGTCGTTGCTCCGTAGGTTTCGGCGCAACGCTGGTCGGTTAAAGACGCGATCGCATCATCTGTCAGCGAGAGATCGAGTGGCCAGGCCGCAGGTTGGGGTACATGATGCGTTGTATCTACTGAAACCGAACATCGAATACCCTCGGGGTCGCGAAAATAGAGGGTCCAGCAAATACCGTGGTCGATCGCGTTGATGTCGCTGACCGTTGGTTCGGCTTCGAGCAACGACTGCAAATGACGCAAGGCGTCGAGATCAGGCGCTTTGAAGCCCGTTTCACCGACAGTGGATGCGTGGGTCGATGGGCGCCCTCCTGCCAACACGAATTGGTGGTGTTCACGGGGACGCCGGGTCATGAAAATGATCCGGTGGGTGTCCTGCTTGAACAACCCGTGATCACTGACGCAAAAACCCAGCACACGAGTATAGAAATCTTCCAGCGTGTCAGTGTCATCGCAATTGATGCCGAAATGACTGAACATCACGGCTGGCGGAGCTAGAGTCGGCATATCGGTGGCGGTCATGATGTCTCTCCCCAAATCTGAAGGCTATCCTGACTGATTAGAACAGTTTTGGGGAAACGAAATATTTTGGAAATCGGATACAGGAATTTGCGCTCGGTGGTTCCCAACGAAGCGCGGCAATGCTAGCAAACGGCTCACGGAAGGGTGGCCGAGTGGTTGAAGGCACCAGTCTTGAAAACTGGCAGGCGTGCAAGCGTCTCGTGGGTTCGAATCCCACCCCTTCCGCCACTGATTCTGTACCCACAACCTATTGATCCAGACGTATGGCTTCGGCCGTTGTTCCGTTCCAGGCGAAGACAATTGGCTTTGTCTCAGGAATCGCGCTGCAGGCTGTCACGGAAATGGATTCCGTTTGTCGAATATAGGTCACTGTATAGGCAACACCGTCTTCGACTCGCCCGATACGCTCAAAATCAGAAATGCTCAAATTGCAGTTGCCCGGATATTGGCCGGCTTTTGCCAGCAGGTTTTGTACTTCGGACTGAATACGCGTCTTGTCATCTCGAATGATGTGAGAAAAATCCCTAGGTTCGGGCCTCAGGACAACCTGCTCTGTTACTTTGGCTTCTTTTCCCTGAGACAAAGCCCGGATCGGGATCAAGTTTTCCTGGTCCCATGAGAACAGTAAGGCTGAGCGGTCATCCCCGCGGGTGCACTGAAATCCATGATGAGTCACAGGCTTGCTGTAGGATATCTCCAGTACAAAACCATCACTGCGCTTGCCTACGACATCCGCCTGATCCAGTTCGATCCAGCAGTCACTGACGGTCTTGTCGAATGTTCCGGAGCCCTGACTACGTTCAAGCGCGTTGACGATTTGCGGTGCCAGTGACTCCTTGTTCCTGTTGAAGGTTGCGACGAGGTCACTGGAAATTTGTTGCGGAACCGGGGACCCCTTCTCTGACTCCGACAGGCCAACACCATCTGCGTGGATTTGCGTGCTCGCGGTTGCGAAGTTCTCAAGCTCCTCGATGCGAACTTTCGCCTCTTCGATATATTTCCCGTCGGGGAAGACTGCGAGATAGCCCTGCAAGGCAACAGTGTTGTCGCTGTCTTTGACCGAACTCCACAAGTTGATATCCGCAACGCGTCTGGGGTCCGTCGTATCCAGCCTGGCGATGCGTGATGTTTCTGCACGTTCGCGCAAAGTCTTAGGGTCTTGCTGTTTGGCGACAGCTTGTAAGAATGCGTTGCGTTCGTGTTCTTCCTTTAAATTTCCCAACCGTGTGCGCTGAGAATCATCAAGTTCGACTGTGAGAAATCCTTTGTTCTCCATGCAGGTCTCAGCCCACTCTGTTTCTGCACGTGCTTTGGCTATTCCGTGCGCAATTCCGCCCGCGATACCGATGGCCACCAAGCCAATCAGAGGCGTGGAAGGAGATACATAGGTTGTAGGTTCGTCCGGGGCCGATCCGTTGTTTTTGTTTATTTCATCGACGGGGGCTTTGCCCCGGGCTTGCGCATAGCAATTGTCCAGTTCCAATCGGTAGTCAGACCAGGTTATTTGTTCTTTGACGAAGACTCGAGACTGTGCGCCAACGCAGGCTGCCAACAAAACCAAACTTGATACGGACAGAAATCGAACGCCGTGATGCATGTTGCGTGATCCTTCATAAAGGTCTGTGACTCACGGTAGCCAACGCCATGCATGGGATCAATCAATTCGGGTGTGTGTTGAGGGGGGGCATATGCTGTCACAACACTGAGATACAACTACGTCTTCCTCGATCTCTTAGATGCGGATCAGACCTGCGTGTGAGGCGCATGCTGCGCAATCCTAAATAGGATATGTTGCACGTTCGTTCGTACTCCAGAATTTGAGATGACCCTGGAAAACCGTTCCTCCATCCTGGCGCCATTCGCCGTGCGCAGTTTCCGGTTCCAGTGGCCGGCTGATCTCGCGACCTCCTGGTCGTTCGAGATGGAGACGCTCATCTTGGGCTGGTTTGTTCTGGTTTCGACGGATTCGGTCCTTTTGCTCACGCTTTTTGCGGCACTGCAGTATCTCGGTACGCTCATTGCACCCTTGTTTGGCGTCGCTGGAGATCGCCGGGGCGCGCGTAGCGTGCTTTGCGCGATGCGGGCCTTTTACATGGTGCAGGCGGCTGCTCTGACGGGGTTTGCGTATTTTGATGCCCTCGGCCCCCTGCCCGTCTTTGTGATCGGCACATTGATGGGGTTGGTGCGGCCCTCCGATATCGCCATTCGCTATTCACTGGTCGGTGAAACCATACCCGGCAAGCAACTCGTCGGCGCGATGGGGATATCGCGAACGACAACAGATTCTGCACGGGTGGCTGGGGCCCTGACCGGCGCCGGACTTGTCGCTACTCTCGGTATGGCGCCCGCCTATACCGCTGTAACCGTGCTTTATGCGGTTTCGATGCTTCTTACGCTTGGTACGGCAGGCCGTGCGGGTGATTCTGGCGCAGCAGCGTCACGACCTTCGGCGTTACGCGATCTCAAAGAGTCCTTCGCCTATGTCTGGCGGACGCCGCATTTGCTGGCCGCGATGACCCTCGCGTTGCTCGTGAATTTCTGTGCCTTTCCACTAATGGGAGGCGTTCTCCCCTACGTTGCACGAGAGGTCTACGTCACGGATCAGACTGGACTGGGGTATCTCGCGGCGAGCTTTGCCTTCGGTGCACTTGTGGGGTCCATTGGGCTTTCAGCGAACCGCAGCGGCATCCGGTCTGGCCGAATGATGATCTTCTTCACCTTTGTCTGGTTTGCGATGTTGTTGGTCTTCGCATGGGTAGACGTACTGATTGTGGGGGTCCTTGTCCTGATGTTGGCTGGGTTGGCTCAGACACTGGCGCTGGTGCCTCTTTCAATCATGCTGATCCAGAGCTCTGACCCCCGCATGCGGGCACGTGTCCTTGGCTTGCGTATGTTGGCAATCTATGGCCTGCCCATGGGGTTGCTGGCTTCCGGACCTCTAATTGAAACCTTCGGTTACGCGAACACAGCGACGGCCTATGGGGTATTTGGCTTGCTGGCGACGGCACTTATTCTGTGGCGCTGGTACGCGCATGTCTGGCGGCCTGATGTGCCCGCCAATGCCGGAAAGCCAGGAAATTCTTAGCCGGGGGCACCCCGGATAGCGGTGAGAAATATCTCACCAAAATCCTTGAGTTTCTTGGGGCCAACGCCATTCACCAAAGCAAGGGTTGCCTTATCAACGGGCTTCATCAGACACATGTCACGTAATGTGGCATCTGAGAACACCACATAGGCCGGAACCTTGCGCTCCTGAGCCAGGTCACGCCGCAACGCCTTGAGATGGGCAAACAGTTCTGCATCGATATCATCCATATCGATGTCGACGGTTCTGGATTTGCGCGATCCAGTTTTTGTCTTGGGAATATCCCGATACTCGAAATCCCTTTCGCCCGTCAGGATCGCGTCCGCCTTGTCAGTCAGGTGCAGCCCGCCATAGCCCTCGACGTCGATCGAAAGAAAACCCGAAGCCACGACCTGTCGGATGAATGCCGTCCAGAAATTCTTCGGGCGATCCTGGCCAACCCCGTAGACCGATAACTTATCGTGACCGCGCGCGAGAATTTTTTCCGATGATGATCCGCGCAATACATCGACGATATGGGCGGCACCAAACATCTGCCCTGTGCGGGCGACTGCGGAGAGCAGCATCTGCGCTTCTTTTGTCCCGTCTATCAGTGTCGGTGGATCAATGCAGACATCGCAATTCCCGCAAGCTTCGGTCGTCTCGCCGAAATATGTCAAAAGAGCGACC